>NZ_LARL01000005.1:0-94696 GCF_000980295.1 Odoribacter sp. N54.MGS-14
ACAATCCAAAAATCAACATCATTAAAGATTTATGCGGAGTGAAAAAGACGGCATAGGGCTACTTGCGAAACTTGAATTTTTCATAATGTGCTGGTTTAAGTTTATCTTCTAGTTGGACGATTTACTGTGCCCCGGGAGGAACCACCCGAACTCCGGGAAGGCGATGAACTCCGGGAAGGCGAATAGCTGCTGCCTGAACTTCGGGAAGGGGTATAACTGCTACCCGAACTCCGGGAGGCCGATGAAGGTCTCCGGGGAACATAATTCGAAGAACTGTTGTTATTATAAGTCGGTCTGTAACTATTTTGAGGACGATTATAAGTTTTTACATTACCTGAACCGCTACCGGCCGGACGGGTATACCTGTTGTTCGTAGTGGTTGAAGGCCGGGTTGTGGTAGACGGCCGGTTAGTCGTTGTTGATGGCCGCGTTGTCGTTGTCGGGCGATTCGTCGTTGTCGATGGCCGTGTGGTTGTCGACGGCCGGGTTACCGGACGTGTTCCCCCTTGTGAGGGGCTGGACGTATTGGTTCCCGGGCGTATATTCGAGCCTGTATTCGGCCGGGTGATCGTTCCTGGGCGGGTAGTTGTCGTATTCGGCCGTGTCGTACCTGTCGGCCGGTTGATACCGGAAGTATTGGGGCGTGTTGTACCCGGACGGTTAACCGTTCCGGTTGAATTGCCCGGACGGGTGGTTGTTCCTGTTCCTGGCCGTAAAGAGTTACTGGTGCCCGGGCGTAACACACTTCCTGTACCCGGACGGGTGCTGTTCGGGCGGTTCAACCCATTGTTGCTGTTGGGCCGATTTCCGTTGGGGCGTATGCCGCTTACTCCGCCTCCGAATCCAGGCCGTTGTCCTGCCCAATGAGGCCGGTTGGGCCTGTTGGGATAATGACCGCTTCCACCGCCCCAGTGCGGATAATCCCAACCGGGATGTCCCCAATGTGGGTGATGCCAGTGTGGATAACCCCATCCCGGATAGTAACCACCGTACCAGGGGCGATACCAGGGATCGTACCAACCTCCGTACCAAGGATCGTACCAACCTGAATTCCATCCGAATCCGATGCTCCAGCCCGGACCGCCCCAGCCCAGATTCAGACTCCAGTTGAAACGGTTGTTGAAAGTAGCGTCGAAAGCCCAACTGTCGAAGCGGGGATTGTTCCATACGATGGTCCAGATATATTTCGGATAAGTACCGAAAAGCAGGGAAGAATATAAATTGATGTTCGTATTGGACGGAAACCACCAGTAACGTCCGTTATCTGTATAGACATTCCAATCCGAATCGAACGAAAGGTTGAGGGCTATTTCCTGCCCATTGCTGAAATTGGCGAATCCTTCGGGATACATGTTGATGATCCGTTGTATTTCTGTCAAATCGCTGGCCGGGCCCCGGTAGCCTCCGAGCCAGTATCCGGTATTTTCGTACAAGGTCATATCGATCTCTTTATTGTTGGCAAGCTTCTCTTCTGCTTCCCGGGTCAAGCTTTGGATATTCACTTGCTCCAATTGCCCGCTACGGGCATTGATCTTCGTGTTGTTACTACTCGAGAAGGTGGCAGGCGGTGTACTGCTACCTGCCGAACGGGAGATTTCCCCGGCTAAGACAGTCGGATCGACCGGTTGTTCGGTCCCGATATCATGTCCGGTAAGATTTTCTACTTCCCGGATAGCCAGCGCTTTTTTCCCGGGGACGTAATAGATATCGTCCTCCATGATAGAGCTGAAATTCCGGGTAGTGGAACAGGATACTATTATAAAAGCAAGACCTGCTATGTATAAAGAAAATTTCATGTTGTTTTATTTATTCGTTTTATTATTAATATCAAAAAGTATACCAAGAAAAAATTTGCTATTGTTTTTATAATTCTTTTTTAACCTGTTGCCGATCATGGAATAAAAATAATCAAATTCGGTCACATCTACTATTTTTTTCCTTAAATTTGCTCCCGTTTTATCAAATAATAAGAAGATGGGCAAGTTTTTAACATCAAGAAGCGAAGATTACTCACAATGGTATAATGAATTAGTGGTAAAAGCCGGTTTGGCCGAACAATCCGTAGTGAGAGGATGTATGGTGATCAAGCCTTACGGATATGCGATCTGGGAGAAGATCCAGCGTCAGTTGGACGATATGTTTAAACAAACAGGGCATGTCAATGCTTATTTCCCGTTGTTGATTCCCAAATCTTTTTTCTCTAAGGAAGCCGATCATGTCGAGGGGTTTGCAAAAGAATGTGCTGTTGTGACGCATTATCGCTTGAAAAATGATCCGAACGGAGGAGGAGTTGTTGTCGATCCGGCAGCAAAATTGGAAGAAGAGTATATCATTCGTCCGACTTCGGAGACCATCATCTGGAATACTTATAAAAACTGGATACAATCCTATCGGGATCTGCCGATTTTGTGTAATCAGTGGGCTAATGTGATGCGTTGGGAAATGCGTACCCGGATGTTTTTGCGTACGGCTGAATTTTTGTGGCAGGAAGGACATACAGCCCATGCTACGAAAGAAGAGGCGTTGGAAGAGGCCAATAAGATGGTGAGGGTGTATGCCGATTTTGCACAAAATTGGATGGCTGTTCCCGTCATTATGGGCTCGAAGAGTGAGAGCGAGCGGTTTGCAGGTGCCCTGGAAACCTTTACGATCGAAGCTCTGATGCAGGATGGAAAAGCTTTACAAGCCGGTACTTCGCACTTCCTCGGACAGAATTTTGCCAAAGCTTTCGATGTACAGTTCACCAATGCTGAGGGAAAACTCGAATACGTGTGGGCAACTTCGTGGGGGGTATCGACTCGTTTGATGGGCGCTCTGATCATGGCTCATTCGGATGATAACGGTTTGGTATTGCCTCCGAAATTAGCACCTTTGCAGGTGGTTATCGTGCCGATCTATAAAGGGGCCGAAGGATTGAAAATAATCAGCGATAAAGTACAGGGGCTGATTGAAAAACTGAGAGCTAAAGGAATCTCCGTAAAATATGACGATCGCGATACCCAGAAACCGGGGTGGAAATTTGCCGATTACGAGTTGAAAGGTGTGCCTGTGCGTTTAGCGATGGGAGAACGGGATTTGGAAAACGGTACCATCGAAGTGGCTCGCCGCGATACTTTGACGAAAGAAACTTTGCCTTTGGAGGGTATTGTCGGACATATAGAAAAATTGTTAGGGGATATCCAGGAAAATATTTATAAGAAAGCATTGGATTTCCGCAATAGTATGATCACTAAAGTGGATTCGTACGATGAATTTAAAAATCTGCTGGAAAGTAAAGGCGGATTTTTCCTTTGTCATTGGGATGGTACTGCAGAAACTGAAGAAAAGATAAAAGCCGATACCAAAGCGACGATCCGTTGTATTCCTTTCGATAGCCCTGAAGAAGAAGGAAAAGATATGGTGACCGGTAAACCGTCTCATCGGAGAGTGTTGATTGCGAAAGCCTATTAATGTAATATGTAAAGAGCTAAAAGCTGGCAGGTAAGTTTGCTGTTTTTAGCTTATAGCTTTTTACTTTTAGCTTTTTTGCTTTTTATGATGAATGTTACTGACCGTTTTTTGAAGTATGTAGGTTATGGTACTCAGTCTGACCCGAATACGGGATTGAATCCCAGTACACCGGGACAGATGGAGTTTGCCCATGTATTGAAGGAAGAGATGGAAGCTATAGGTATCCAGGAGGTGGAACTGGATGAATACGGCTATGTGATGGGAGTTATACCTTCTACTGTGGAACGGGAAACGCCGGCTATCGGGTTTATCGCCCATATGGATACCAGCCCCGAAATGAGTGGCAGGCATGTAAATCCCCGGATTATCGAGAATTATGCGGGCAATGATATTGTGCTGAATAAAGAGAAGGGAATCGTACTTTCGACGGAGGAATTTCCGGAATTGATGAATTATGTAGGGCAAACATTGATCACTACAGATGGGAATACCTTGTTGGGTGCGGACGATAAAGCCGGAATCGCCGAGATTTTGACCGCAGCCGAATATCTGATCGGACATCCCGAAGTTAAACACGGTAAAATATGCATCTGTTTCACTCCCGATGAGGAAATAGGGGAAGGGCCCGATCATTTTAATGTAAAAAAATTCGGGGCTAAGTTTGCCTATACGATGGATGGAGGAGAGATCGGAGAATTGGAATTTGAGAATTTTAATGCCGCTAATGCCCGGATCGTTTTCAAAGGACGGAATATTCATCCCGGATATGCGAAGAATAAAATGGTCAATTCGATTGCTGTAGCCAATGAGTTTATGGCTAGTCTGCCTAAAAAAGAAGTGCCTGAAAATACTTCCGGTTACGAAGGTTTTTTCCATGTGTATTCGATAAAGGGAGATGTGGAAACTACCGAGATCGAAATCCTGATCCGTGATTTTGACCGGGAACGTTTTGAATGGCGCAAAAATACGATCGAGAACGGGGTGCGTGAATTTTCCAAACGTTTTGGGCTGAAAATCGAGTTGGAATTGAAGGATCAGTATAGCAATATGCGTGAAAAGATCGAACCGGTTCACTACATTATCGATATTGCAAAGCAAGCCATGCAGGAGTTGAATATCAAGCCGTTGATCGTGCCGATCCGGGGAGGTACGGATGGGGCACGGTTGTCGTTTATGGGGTTACCTACTCCGAATCTTTTTACGGGAGGACATAATTTTCACGGGCGCTATGAATATATACCCGTTTATGCAATGGAAAAAGCCGTACAGCTGATTATACGGATTGCTGAATTGTGTACGAAAATCTAGTTTGACTTTTTAAATCGTTTCATAAGGCAGAACTTCAGAAAACCGACTTTCTTTTCCGGGTTCGGATAGTTTTCTGGTCAGAGATGAAATTATATCTCGTCATCACGTTGTGATTGTCATTGATATTCCGGTCCGATCGGGTGATGAGTCGGTAAGAATCGGTATTGCTGCCGAAACCGGTTCAGGAACCGGTTTCGGTTGGGAAATATTGTGATAAATTAAAATAAATTCACTACTTTTGAGGAAGTGTTTTTAAATAGCGTGGTTATGAAAAAGTACATTTCTGAAATGATCTTTACTTTCATCTTTGTACTGGTTGTTTTGGGTGTAACCGATGACAAGAAGGGAACACCGGTGATGTGTGGTTTGGCGATCGGACTGACGTTAGTGTTGGTACATATCGTTTGTATCCCTATCACAGGAACTTCTGTAAATCCTGCCCGTAGCATCGGACCGGCTCTTTTCGAAGGGGGGAAGGCATTGACACAGTTATGGTTGTTTATCGTCGCTCCTTTTGCCGGTGCTGCTTTATCGGCTGTCGTGTGGAAGAGTATCGGCAGCGAAAAATAACGATTCGAATTCTTTCGTTCTTGTCGGGAACAGGACTGTCTCTGTTTGGATAATCCTATAAATTCTCCCGACAAGAACGAATGAAGTTTCGGTGAACTGAAAATGTTCAGGACCTGAAAAACGGATAAAGTATAACAGCGGGGCGGGGAAAGTATCGTCCAATCGACGAAAGTCCCCGGGGGAGCGGGAATCTGACGTATTTCTGTCTTTTACGATGCTTTCAGGCTTTATGTTATCGGAGTAACCGATAGGGCTGTTAATTCAGCATCCGGTATTCATTGGGAGTGACTCCTACCACTTTCTTAAATAAGCGGCTGAAATGTTGCGGATATTGGAAACCGAGCTCATAAGCGATTTCGCTGATGGTTTTGCCGGTGTCGAATACTTTTTCTTTTGCGATATCGATCAGTTTGGTCTGGATATGTTCGGAAGCGGTTTTCCCGGTCTCTTTTTTGATCAGATCGCCGAAATAATTGGCGGACAGATGCATTTGATCTGCACAGTATTTTACTGTCGGCAGGCCCGAACTCTCCGGTTTTTCGGAATAGAAATAGTCGTTCAGCAAATTTTCGAACCGGGTGAGAATGTCTTTGTTGACATTTTCGCGGGTGATGAATTGACGGTCGTAGAAACGGACACAATAGTTGAGGAATAATTCGATATTGGATACGATCAACCGCTGGCTGTGTTTGTCGATGGGGTGATACAGTTCTTCTTCGATATTACGGAAACAGTCGATGATGATATGACGCTCTTGCTCGGAAAGATGAAGGGCTTCGTTCACCTGATACGAAAAAAAGGTATAGTCTTTGATCGTACGGCCTAGAGTGGTTCCCCGTAAAAGATCCGGGTGAAAGACCAGGGCCATCCCCTGCGGTTGATAGACTTTACCGTCGTCTTCGACGCCGATTACCTGGCCCGGAGCAAGAAAAACAAGTGTTCCTTCCTGATAATCGTAATAGTTACAACCGTACCGAAGATTTCCACATTTTATTTCTTTCAGAAATACCGTGTAAAAACCGAAAGAATGGAGACCGTGCCGGAGACGGCATGATTGGGCCAGATTGATGACATTAACCAGCGGATGTAAAGTCTCTTGTCCTAAAAATTCATTATACTGATGAATCGTGTCGAATTTTTGAATGGTATTCATGGCTGTTGTATTTTATTCGATACAAATTTAAATATTTTTTTATTGCCTGATTCATAGGATGTACCGGATCGGTAAAAATGGTAGGATAATCCGTAATTGGTGTACTTCCGATCTGTTTGTCTCCCGTATTTTTGTCATGTCGGAAAAACTTTATAATTTGGAAGATGAAAAAGTATCAAGACTATAAAATTGAAGAACGGTATTGAAATGCCGGTTTTGGGTTTCGGAGTCTGTCAGGTGGCTTATTTCATCGCAACCAGGGCGGAGACGGAGACGGAAAAGATCGAACGTACTTTCGATTGTTTACGGGGTACGGCTTGTCTGGAAAATTCCTGCGGGAAAAGGGGGATCGCTGTCACCGGACTATGGCGAGAGGGAGAAATGGACGGTTTGCTTGATATGAAGCAGACCAATGAAATGGGTAAAGCGGTTTAAGGCCGGGAAAATAAGTCGGAGAAATATGGGTAAAAAAAGATTTCGTATGATGTGGGTGATTTTGAGTGTTATCGTTTTGTCGGCTGTAGTTGGAGTCGTATTTGTGAATATGCCGCAATTCGGTCGTTTACCCCGGGGAGAACGTTTGGCTAGAATCGAACGCTCGGCCCATTACCGGGATGGAGAATTTCGTAACTTACACGAAACGGTATTGATGACTTCCGGCAAAGGATTTTTTCAAAATTTGACGGGCTTTTTATTCAGGAAACAAGCAGGACTGAGGCCGGATAGTACTCTGCCTGTTATCAAAACCGATTTACAGACCCTGAACCTCTCAGAGGATCTGTTGGTTTGGTTCGGCCATTCTTCCTATCTGATCCAGATGGAGGGTAAACGTTTACTTGTCGATCCGGTATTTTGTACGGCTGCACCTGTTTCGTTCGTAAACAAACCTTTCAAAGGAACGGAGGTGTACCGGCCGGAAGATATGCCCGATATCGACTGGGCTATTCTGGAAAACGGTCAGTACAACGAAGGGTGGAAATATATCCACCTGATGCCCGGATATATGGCAGCGGTAGCCAGGGAATTGAAAGCGGCAAAAATTCTGACGGTTCATCATTCTAAATATGCTTTGGCTACTCATCCCTGGGACGAACCGTTGAAGAATGCACGGAGGATGCGGGATAGAGATTCGCTACCTGTAGTTATTCCGCAAATAGGCGAAGTTGTAAATATGACGGGACATTGACCGGATGCTGTATGGATATGCTTATCAATCATCATCTGAGGTCAGCTTTTCCCGTTCTTTTTTGCTTAGGCTTCGGACTACGATTTCGTAGGATTTGCCGACCAGTTCTTTTATCATGATATCGGGGACATCCTGGTTAAAGTAAACGCTGATCCAATATTTCTTGTTCATATGCCAGCCCGGTTTTATTCCAATATATCCGGCTTGTAATTCTCCGGATTCTTCGGGTTGGCATTTGAGGCAACAAAAATCGAAAACTTCGATATTGACGAAGCAAAACCATTTATCCGCTACGTAGAAACACAGGACGTCACGGCTGTATTTATCGGCAACTCCTGAAAATGGCATCTTTTCGTATACTCCTTTGAATGACAAGCAATATGCTCTGAACTCTTCAATATTCATTTCTGTTACGATGGATGAGACCGGACAAAAATACGGTATATTTATTTAGATTCAAGCTTAAATTCTCCTGTTTTTATGGATAGATATCCGGAAATGTGCCGTAGGCCGGGTATTGAAATTATCTCTCTTTATTTTCAGGGTTTGGCTGCAACGTATGGTTATCCGGTCGGCTGGAATAGCAGAATGTAAAATGTGGTCGGTTGGATGATTTTGTAGAAAGGGGTAGACTTGTAAATAAATAAATTTTTTTCAATCCTGACTACCCCGTTTTTCGTTTGAGATTGTTATAAGAATGAAAACACAATAAATTTCAGCAGATTTTTCAAAATTTAATGAATGTAATTAATCCGGAATGAGGAGCTTAAATCTGTAAATAGAAAGACTTTGAAAGTGGCAGAAAGCTATTTGACGATTTTTGATTTAGGATAGATTAAAAAATGTTTTTATGCGATTGGATATGAATATTTTTCAGATAGCGGCTAAGTATGCAACCAACTTAATGGGGATTGCTACGCCGGAAGAACGGGAGGCGTTGGAAAACTGGAAGCAGGAAAGCGTGTGGCATACCAATCTGGCGGAGAGATTGGATCAGGAAGAAGATTTTAAAGCAAACCAGCAGTTGTTGGAACGTTTTTCTGTTACAGAGGCCTGGAAAAAAATGGAGAAGAATCTGGATAAGGCTATGGGAAGACGTGCCGGGGGGAGGAGGTGGTGGAAATATGCTGCTGTCATTTTAGTGATGTTGGGAGGTGGATTCTGGTATTTTCAGATGAAAACAGCTGTGCCCGTAAAGCCGCCCCTTATTGTGCAGCAGAGTATTCCTTCCGGAAAGCGAAGTGCAAAATTAACCTTAGGAAATGGAAAGGTGGTAAAGCTTGTTCCGGACGGTCGGTTTACTTTGGCAGAGATGGATGGTACTGTGATTCAAAAGGATTCTACGGGGATTGATTACAGGCAGATCGGAGTAGGTGAAGATACGCTTGTTTATAATCAGATGGAAACTTTGACCGGGATGGAGTATACGTTGACTTTATCTGATGGTACGCGGGTTTATTTGAATGCTGAGAGCCGGCTAAAATATCCGGTAGTATTCCGTGGCACAGAGCGGGTGGTAGAATTGAGTGGAGAGGCTTATTTTAAAGTGTCTAAAGATGCACTTCGTCCTTTTGTAGTAAAGATGAATGGGGTGAATGTACGGGTGTTGGGGACTTCGTTTAATGTTCGTTCATATGCAGATGAAGGGCAGGTGGTAACAACTTTGGTGGAAGGAAAAGTGAAGGTGAACGATCAGGATATTGTGGCAGGAGAGCAGGCCGTGTATTCGAAAAATGACGGTAAAACGACCGTACGGCAGGTTGAAGTAGAACAATATGTGGCCTGGCAGGAAGGAACGTTTGTATTCCGGAATGAACGATTGGAAAATGTTATGAAAACATTGGGGCGTTGGTATGGGGTGGAATTTCATTTTATAGACGAAAGAGCTAAAGAAATCCGGATCGGTGCAAGGTTTGGAAGGTATGATGATATGCAACCGATTGTTGATATGATAAAGAAGACAAATTTAGTAGAGGTGTTGCAGACAAACCGTTGTTTGTATATATCGGAGAAAAAATGAAATTAAAGATGATGATACTGAATACGAATAGGGTGGATGGCAAGGGGATATGAGGATAGAGAAATGAAAATATAGCGTTTGGGGTATACGGGTTTGAAATAAAAATGTTCCCGGTGGTCTGCGAAACTGGCCGGGAACATGCTTAAATAATCAAAGTGTGTTAAACTTTAATTCAACAAATTTATGAAAAAAAATCCTGGAATGGTTTTTCCCGCCCGGGGAAAACTCTCTAAAATTTTATTTGTGGTGAGACTGAAGTTTTTTTTGATTTTGTTTAGCTGTTTTCAGCTGAATGCAGCAGTACATTCTCAAAATAATGTAAGAATCAGTTTGGATTTGGAAAATGTGTCTTTGGAACAGGTGATCTGGGAGATTCAAAAGAAGACGGATTTTGTGTTTATGTACGGAACCCGTGACATTGAAGGAGTGAAGCAATTGACGGTACAGGAAACGGATAAGGAGGTGAATGAGATTTTGAAAACGTGCCTGAAAAATACTGGTCTTTGGTTTGAGATTTCCGGAAATGCCGTAGTGATAAAAAAAGAAGTGACAGCAACCGAAGGTCGTAAGATCACCGGAAAAGTGGTGGATGAAAAAGGGAATCCGCTACCGGGAGTGACGGTCATTATCAAGGGAACTTCTTTAGGGACGGTGACTAGCGTAGAGGGAGAGTTTACAATCACTTTACCTGTGGCTGATGGACAAGCCTTGTTGTTTTCTTTTGTGGGGATGGAGACGATGGAGGTGAAGATTACGGATAAGAATGATTATAAGATTGTCTTAAAGGAGGATGTAAAGGCACTTGACGATGTGGTGGTGACCGGATATTTTAATAAGAACAAAGATAGTTTTACAGGGGCACAGGTAACCGTGAAAGGGGACGAGCTAAGGAAGGTGACTACCGGGAATGTGCTTCAGGCACTTTCTGTATTTGATCCTTCTATCCGCTTTGAGGACAATATAGACATCGGATCGAATCCTAACCGGATTGCTGATTTTACGATTCGGGGAAATTCTGGAATCGGGCTGACTGAATTTGAAAAGGAAGCAGTGAGCCGGGATAATCTGAAAAATAATCCGAATCTGCCTACGTTTATCATGGATGGTTTTGAAGTAGATGCAGAGAAAATTTTTGACCTCGATATTGAACGGATCGAATCGTTGACTATTCTGAAAGATGCTTCGGCAACGGCTATTTATGGTTCTCGGGCAGCGAATGGAGTGATTGTTATCAAAACGAAAGCTCCCTCGGAAGGACAGTTGCGGGTGAACTATAATTTTACTGCTTCTATCGCTATACCGGATTTAAATGGATACGACTTATTGGATGCCCGTGAGAAGTTGGATTTTGAAAAGAGCATAGGCATGTATAAAGATAATAATGCTGATGCGCAGATCAATAAAGATAAAGATTATAATTATAAACTGAGTCTTGTTGAGAGTGGAGTGAATACCTATTGGTTGTCTCAGCCTTTGAAGGTAGAGTTTAATCAAAAGCATAGCATATTCATTGAAGGTGGGGATAAAGCGGTTAGATATGGTATTGATTTTAAGTATGATAAAGACAATGGGGTGATGAAAGGATCGGCTCGTGACCGCGGAGCTTTAGGTTTTTCACTTTCTTATAATCTAAAAGATAAACTTTTAGTAAGGAATTATCTCACTGTCAATAAAGTGAAATCTAAAGAATCCCCTTATGGTGACTTTTCCCAATATGCCTTGTTGAATCCCTATTATCCTTTTCAGGATGAGCACGGTAATCTGATCCGTAAGATGACGCAATACATAAATACCAATAAGCAAATTTGGAACCCTGTGTATGAAGCAACGGTAGGAAATCGGGATGAAAGCGAGTATCTGGACGTGACCAATAATTTCAGTCTGGAATGGAGTATCGTACAAGGATTACGTTTGCGGGCCAATTTCTCTTACGGTGAAAAGAAAGAACAAGTAGAGACTTTTGTTTCACCGGAATCATTGCAGTATGAAAGTTATGAGTTGTCGTCCGGTGAAGGATTGTTGAATAAAGGAGAAGGGTACCACGGGACGAGTAATACGTATAGTATGGATTTTAACTCGGTATTGACTTATTATTTGGGAGTGGGTAAACACTTTATCAATACGGCATTAGGTGTCAATCTCACAGAAAGTGGTAGTCGTAGTGTGAACTTCGACGTGAGAGGTTATCCTTCCAAGATGATGGATTATATCTCTTTGGCGAAGGAGTTTACCAATACCCATCCCGGAGGAAGTGAGGGAAAAACCCGATTGGCAGGTTTTTTTGCCAATGTCAATTATTCTTATGCGAATCGCTATTTATTGGATTTATCGGCTCGTTTGGATGGTTCGTCCATGTATGGTTCGGAATCTAAATTTTCTCCTTTCTGGGCAGTTGGTTTGGGTTGGAATATACACCATGAAAAATTTATGGAAAATACCGGTATTTCCAGACTGAAGATCCGTGGGTCTATTGGAACGACAGGAAAGGCTTCTTTTCAACCCTATCAATCTCAGACGATGTTCGAATATATACAGGACGGCTGGTATGCGACAGGAATCGGGGCAACCCTGATGGCTTTAGGGAATCCGAATCTGAAATGGGAAACGACGACTGCTTACGACTTGGGATTGGATTTCGGCATGTGGGAAGATCGGTTGACGGTGACTTTCGGGTATTATCTGAAAAAGACCAAAAACCTTTTGAGCAGTGTTACTTTGCCTACTTCTCTGGGATTTATTGATTATAAAGAAAACCTGGGACAGATGGAAAATGAAGGAGTGGAATTGGCTTTACGGAGTTTTGTCTATAAATCGAACGATTGGAATGTCAGTCTGTTTGTGAATATGGCTCATAATAAGAATCGTATCGTATCCATTTCGAATGCTTTGAGTTCCTATAACGATAAAGCCGATCAGGAACAGGCTAACAATGACGACTATAAAACCAAACCGATGGTCCGGTATAAAGAGGGAAGATCTTCAACCGCTATTTATGCGATGAAATCGTTGGGCATCGATCCTGCTACCGGAAAAGAGTTATTCCAGCGTCAGGATGGTACTAATACGTACGTTTGGGATCCGAAAGAGAGTGTGGTATGCGGTGATACAGAACCGAAAGTGACCGGAGCATTCGGAACGAATATAACCTGGAAGCAACTCAATCTAAACATGAATTTCAGTTATCGTCTGGGAGGACAGGTGTACAACCAGACCTTGATCAACCGGGTAGAGAATGCTGATCCGAGAGATAATGTAGACCGTCGGGTATTGGAGCAACGCTGGCAGAAACCAGGCGACCATACATTTTATAAAGACATCAACGATAAGTCGACGACTCCGGCTAGTTCCCGTTTTATACAGGATGAAAATGTATTACAGTTGGGATCTTTGTCATTGTCTTATGATTTGAAGAAAGAATGGCTGAAACCTATCGGTTTTGATATGGTTCGTTTGACTGCAATGATGAATGATGTGTTTCGTTTGTCGACAGTGAAGCGGGAGAGAGGGATTTCTTATCCATTTGCCCGTAGTATGAGTTTAGGTGTAATGGTTCAATTTTAATGCAATAGAATATGAGTTACAAAAAAATTAAAAATATGACAGCTGCAATCCTGTTGGGATGTGCTGTCCTCTCACAGTCCTGTACGTCGTGGTTGGATATTACTCCGGAGGCACAGGTGAACGACAAGAAAATATTTTCTACTCCTCAGGGATTTAAGGATGTATTGAACGGGATTTATATTACCGCTTCGGGTGAAAAATTGTATGCCAATAATTTATTGTTCGGATTTACGGATGTTTTGGCTCAGTATTACGCTATTCCGGACGAGACACATGAGTTTGCCCAGTTGGCCAAGTACCAATACAAGGATGTGAATATTTCGCCTAAAATTGATGAGATGTGGCTGGAATTGTATTTCTGTATTGCCAATTGTAATATTTTATTGGAAAGATTGGAGGAAGTCGGTCCGGATTTTTTTGAGGATGAGCGTACTTATTATATTTTACATGGAGAAGCCAGGGCTTTAAGGGCTTTTTTCCATTTTGATCTGTTGCGTTTGTTTGCACCTTCGTATAAAGCAGATCCGGGATATACAGCTATTCCGTATATTACAAAATATTCGAATAAAGTGTCGCCTCAAAAGACGGTCAGTGAAGTGATCGATAGTGTGATTGTAGATCTGAAAGCTGCCGTTACCGATCTGGAAGGCCGGGATCCTATTTTTGATCCGTTGTATCAGGCAACTACTGGCTCGGATATGTATATGTGGACCCAGCCGATGCCTGACCGGAATGAATTTTTGTCTTATCGTGGATTCCGTCTGAATTATTATGCTGTGAATGCTTTGCTAGCACGGGTATATGCTTATAAACTGGACAAAAAACAGGCTTACGATTATGCTAAAATTGTGTTGGAATCGGGAGTATTCAAATTTACCGATTATTGGAAGATTACTAGCGATATTCAATATCGGAACCGGATTTTACGGCCTGAGATCGTCTTTGGATTCAATGTACCCCGGATGACTAAAGTGTTTGAACCTTATTCGCCCAGCTATAGTAGCAGCAAAAAGTGGTTGACGATAAAGAATAGTGAACAGATGTTTGAAGGAAGTGCCAATGATTACCGTTTGAACTATCTGATGGAGCATGAAATATTGGCTGCTTTCGATCGGCCCAGTTGTATCAAATTTGTGAAACCTGAGAATGCTGATGAGATGACGGAAGAGGAGATGGGAAGGATAGCTCCGATGATTCGGATTAGTGAGATGTATTATTATGTTTGTGAATATCTGATGGATAGCGATCTGAATGGAGCTAAAACAGAATTACAGAAATTACGGAATGCCCGGAATGCCAAGGAGGCCTTGATTGCAAATTCACCCGCAGAGCTGGAAGATGTGATTGTTAACGATGCCCGCCGGGAGTTTATGTGCGAAGGGCAGCTGTTTTATTTCTACAAACGGTTGGGACGGAAAGTAGTAGATGAGTCCGGAAATTATACCATGACGGAGAAAGATTTCGTATTACCGTTGCCGGACGTGGAATTGGAATTCGGTAACAGATTGTCTGAACTTTATAAATAGAAAGGTATGAAAGCAAAGATATTGGCATTGATCATAGGGTTGGGAATGGGATTGGTGTTCTGTTCCTGTGAAAAAGACCTCGAAAAGTATTCGGGTACGGACTATATACGTTTTGTATCGGTGTTTGAAAAGGACAGTGTGGATTATAATTTCGGATTGGCTGGAAAGACAACGACAGATCGTATTGGCATAGAAGTGAAAGTGACAGGCGAAGTGTTGGATTATGACCGCGAATATAAGGTAAAGGTAAATCCGGCAAGTACGGTTCAGGAAGGGGTGCATTTCAATATTCCGGCGCAAAACTGTAAGTTGCGGGCCAATCGGGTTACGGATACACTTTGGGTTGAAGTGATGAATACAGAAGAATTGAAAGCGGAAAAATTGTATCTGCAGTTGGATTTGGTGGAGAGTGCCCATTTTAAATTGTGTTTCCCGGAGAGTAATAGTTGTAAAATATATCTGACTGATCGGATCGTTCGGCCCGGATGGTGGGATGAGTGGCATGAAACCGAAGGATTGGGTAGTTATTCTGAAACGAAATATCGTTTGTTTATCCGGATTAGCGGTACTTTTGATTTGGAAAATATTGCTTATCCGGAAAAGAGGGCCGCTATCCTGAAGTTTAAATATTATCTGGAAGAAGAAGCCGCTCAGGGACGGGTAATCATGGATGAGAATAATCAACCTATGCAGGTGAAGATGGTGGGATAGTAATAAAGGGGTACCAATTAAATTTAGATCGAGTTATGAATAAGATATATATATTGTTACTGGCATTACTGGTAATGGCCGGTTGCTATAAGGATAAAGGAAATTATGATTATAAAACAATGTATGCAATTGAAATTGATGGGATCGATGAAAGTAAAAAATATGAACTCTGGTTTGGAGAACCTTTTACGATGCCGGAACCGATTATTCGTTTTACCGATAGTACACAGGCACATGATGATCTATCCTATCAATGGAAGCTGGATACGTTTGTGGTTTCTACTGAAAAATGTCTGAATGTTACTTTTGGGATAGAACCCCAAGGGTGGAATGATATTTTCGGTGCTTTTAGCGTTAAAGACGAACGTACGGGAATCTCATATAGTCAGCGTTTTCGGGTGACTTTGCTAAGTAATTTTACGAATGGTTGGATGTGGATGACTGAAAATCAAGGAAAAGCGGAGTTGAACATGTTGGCGAGCAGTAAAAAGTTTTTTCAGAATGTTTATACGGCAGTTAATAACAGGGAATTGGGGCCTAAAGCTTATGGAGTGGTAGAACATTTTGATGCCGGTTTGAATGCAAACGGTGTATTGGTGATGGCCGGAGGGCCGGGATCGGACGGACCGGTAGAATTAGACTGGAGTAACCTTCGGAAAGAGGTGTGGACCGGAGAGGAATTTGTCGGCGGAAGCTTGCCGGAAGATTTGCAAGAAATTAAGGCAGCTTGTTTTATAAAGAATTATTCCTGTTTGGTTTCCGGGTCCGGGAAATTGTATGTCCGTTATTCTCCCGGAGGGTATTTGTACCAGGACCGGTATCCGGATTTTCCTTTCTACGGGGATTATAAGCTCTCTTCTGTGGTGGGGTATAGTTTCCCTCCTGATTATAATGTCGCTTTATTTTATGAAGAAAATGAAGGAAGATATTTGTTTTTGGATAACGGAGAGTTACGGGGATTAGATCAGGTGGAGGATGCGGGACAAAAATTCAGCCTGGTTGATCCTGATAAAGAGTTGATCTATCTGGCTCCGGCTTCTCAGCAGCAGGGGAAGAGTTTGTTTTATGCCGTTTTGCGGGATAAGTCGGATGGAAAATATTATACTCAGCGTTTTCAATTCGGGATCGTGGGAGGACAACCGACATTGACAACAATTGCACAGGATGTATTTCCGGCAGTTGTGAATGAAAAGACCCGTTTTGCAGTGGGATATACAACGAAGGAGGCTTATTATTCTCAGGGAGCACAAATTTTCCGGTATAATTTTGAATTGAACGATACTCCGGTAGCTGTAGCCGATTTTAAAACAGGAACAATAACAGCTTTTACCCTTGATTCTTATGGAGAACAGTTCGGTGTGTGTGTACAAAATGGAAATACTCATGACTTCTATTGGACGAGTACGGATGGACAGGAGTTCGAGCATGTGAAACAAATTCTCGGAGAAGTCAAAGGTTTGATATATAAATCGGGTGGTTCTTGGAAGTATGAATAATATCTAATGGAATAAAATTTGATGAGAAGATTAGTTGTTTTATTTTGTCTGTTCTTGTTGTGTATACAGGAAATATATGCACAACAGCAGGTGTCTGATGAGCTGCGTGCTTATAATGATTATCTATTGAGTTTATCCTGCTATAAAGCTTCGGGTGAGTTGAATATGGCTATCGGTGAGAAGTTTATGGAGGGAGATATTGCCGGAGTACGTCGGCTGTCGGCAGAGAGAGAAAAGTTATTGATGCAATCCATTGATAGTGTATTGGCTTTCCGTGCAGATGCCAAAAAAAGTGAAGCGGCGGCACAGTTGGTTACCCGGTTGGTATTTAATCTGGGATTTGAAAATACCGGAAAAGTATTGAATCGGTTTGAACCGGGATTTGATCCTTTGTGTTTACAGGAAGTGAGACAAAGTTTAGAGAAGGAGAGTAAAGTGCGTCCGGGAATGCCTGCTGCCGATTTTAAGGTGTTCGACCGGGAGGGAAAAGAGTATACCTTGGCTAGCTTTAAGGGAAAATATATTTTTCTGGAATTCAGTGCATCCTGGTGTAGTTGGTGTAAGAAGGAAATTCCTTCCATCCGGCAGGCTTATGAACGGTTTAAAGATAGTGTGGTGTTTATCACCATTCATTTAGATGATAACCGGGATAAATGGTTGAAGGACCTGGAAACTCATGCTGTGCCCTGGTATTGCCTGACAGATCTGAAAGCCTGGAAGAGTCCGGTGGCTAAGGCATATAATATTGCCGGAGTGCCTAATTGTTTTATCATTGGTAAAGACGGTTTGATCAAGGCGAAGGAGTTGCGCCGGGAAGAGATTACGCAACAGTTGGAAAAGTTATTGGCTGCCGGCAAAGGAATTCAATTCAGGACCGGTAGTTTTCAGGATGCTTTACAAGAGGCTGAAGCGACGGGTAAACTGATCTTTTTGGATGGTTATACTTCGTGGTGTGCTCCTTGTAAAATGATGAATACTACTGTCTTCACCGATCCGGAAGTGGGGCACTTCTTTAACGAGCATTTTATCAATGTTAAATTTGATATGGAAAAGGGCGAGGGACGGGAGTTATTGAAGCGTTATGGGATGCAGGTATTTCCAACTTATTTATTGCTGGATGCAGCAGGGAACGAGGTACACCGGGTCGTTGGCGGACATGATGCCGGTGAATTTATCCGGCTGATCCGGGAAGGAATGGATCCGGAAAATTCGATTGCAGGGATGCAGAAACGTTATGAAACAGGTGACCGGGAGGCTGATTTCCTTCGCCGGTATATTACGACTTTGGGGGGGGGATATCGGTTTGATAAAATTCCGGCCGTATTGGATGAGCTTTGCCGGAAAAATGGAGAGACGGTTAACGAAGAGGACTGGCAGCTGATTCGGCGTTACCTGTCGGATCCTTCGTCGTATACATTCCATTTTGTCGCAAAACACCGGGAATTATTTACTGCCTATATTGCTCCGGAGGAACTGGAAGCATGGATTCAGAAAGTACTTTACGTTCCGGTATTCAATACTGTCAACAGTCTTGTATTTGATGAGAAAGAATATGATGCCGGACGTTTTAAGACTCTGAGGAAGGATATCAAAATTGTTCGGCCGGAACAGAAAAGTTATTTGTTGTCCATATTGGATTATTACGATGCATTTCGGATGGATAAAATGGATAAAGTACTTTCTATTTTTAAAAAACAATTTATGTCCCTTCCTGCTTCGGACCGTTGGGGATTGACGATGCAATTAAATGCGATGTTGTGTGCAAAAGGAAATAAAGCTCAGTGTGAAGAAGGATTACATATATTCCGTCAGCTTTTTAATCCGGTTGATCCTATACTGAAAAATTTTGAAAATGCTTTGAATAAACGGATCGGTTCGTTATAGATCACGGAAATGTGGCGATTGTGTGGAGCCCCCACACAATCGCTCCCGTTTCTGGTGCGCTGTATTATACTTTTGAATACAATCTTATCGGCTATTCGGGCTTCTTACCTTTGTATCCCGGCCGGGCACTGAGTTGAGTCCTGGTAAACTCAGAAAGAAAACTTATAGGTTAGCTGGAAACATTTTTTTGTTGAACCTTAGGACTGGTTTTGTGTTGTTGTTTTTATTTCTTTCATTTGTGATATAAAAGGCAGATGCATGATGGAAAACCAGTATTGTTATAAATATCCCCGTCCCGCGTTGACGACCGATCAGGTTATCTTTGGATTCGGCGAGGGGGAGTTGAGGGTATTATTGATCCGGAGAGGGAACGAACCGTTTAAAGGGAAATGGGCTTTGCCGGGAGGTTTTATGGATATGGATGAAGATGCAGAAACCTGTGCCCGCAGGGAGTTGGAAGAAGAAACCGGATTGAAAGTAGTGAATTTCGAACAATTATATGCTTTTTCGGATGTCGATCGTGATCCTCGTTATCGCGTTGTCAGTATCGCTTATTATGCTTTGGTCAGATGGGAGGATTGTAAAGTGAAGGCAGGGGACGATGCCGATAGGGTCCAATGGTTTCCTTTGTCCGGAATACCGCCCCTGGCATTCGATCATCGACGAATTCTGCAAATGGCTGCCGACCGATTAAAGTTAAAAGCCCGGTATCGGCCGATCGGGATCGATCTGTTGCCCCCTGAATTTAAGATGGCCGATCTTCGGCATTTATACGAATCGGTTTTACAGTGTACACTCGACCGGGATAATTTTCGTAGAAAGATGGTAGGGACCGGATTATTGGTCGATGCAGAACAGGAAAATCGGGCGAAGAACGGTAGGAAGGTCAGGTATTATCGCTTTGATCGGGTAAAATATCGGTATTTTACGGAAAAGGGTTTTTATTTAAAATGGGAATAATGAAGATTACCCGGATTCAGGCGGAAGCTGGGGGTATGGAAGCCTAAGGTCGACGGACAAGTGGTGCCGGACTATTTAAAGGCATTATGTACATACGATCTGGCCTGAGCCTTTAGGTGCCCGTTTTACAACGACAACGGCGCTGAGGTCGAATTTTTAATCGAAGGCATATGATAATCAAAGATTTTACAGATAACGATCTCTACAAATTTACAACGATGAATGCCATTCAGAAGAAATTTCCGGATGCCGAAGTCGTATATCGTTTTGTCAACCGGGGAGAAACCGATTTCCCGTCAGGATTTGCCGAAGCTTTACAGGCAGAAGTGGAAGAGATGCGCGGATTGACTTTGACCGACGAGGCCGAACGGTTTATGCGGCGAAAATGTTATTATTTCGATTCTGTATTTTTCGATCTCTTGAAAGGATATCGTTTCGATCCTTCAGAAGTAAGGATTCTGCAAAATGGGGGTAGCCTGGAACTCGAGATCCGTGGATTATGGTATCGTACGGTACTCTGGGAGGTCCCTTTAATGGCGATGATATCGGAACTTTATTTTCAGATGACCGGCCAGTTTGCCCGGCAGGTGGAAGAAAAAGCGATCCATAAAGCCCGTCGTTTTGCAGAGATCGGTGCAGAAATATCGGAATTCGGCACACGGCGCCGCTTTTCATTCGAGGTACAGGATCGGGTGATCGGAATATTGAAGGAGTATTCCGGCAAATACTTGAAAGGGTCCAGTAATGTATGCCTGGCGATGAAGTATAACCTTACTCCTATGGGAACTCATCCCCACGAATGGTTTATGTACCATGGGGCACATTATGGCTATCGGTCTGCCAATGCTCTGGCTTTGGCTAATTGGGTGGATGTGTATGACGGGCATTTGGGGATAGCCTTGACGGATACCTATACAACCGATAACTTTTTCAGCAGTTTCGATACGCAATATGCTAAGCTATTCGACGGGTTGCGTTGGGATAGCGGTGATCCTTATGTATTTACCGAGAAAGCTTTGAAACATTACCGGGAGAAACGGATCGATCCGCGGACAAAGACCGTGGTCTATAGCGATGCTCTCGATCTGGAAGGGGTAGAAAATATTCGCTCCTTTGTGAACGGACGATTACATGATGTTTATGGGATCGGTACTTTCTTGTCTAATGATGTCGGAGTAAAACCGCTGAACATGGTAATCAAAATGTTCGAGTGTAAACCTCAGGGAGGAAAAGAATTTTGGCCTGTCGTAAAGCTTTCCGATGTGGAAGGTAAACATACGGGTGACCCGAAGGAAATAGCCCTTTGCCAGGGATTGTTAAGGATTTGAGCGGATAAAACGGTAATGACGGATAAACGGTCACTACACTGGAAATTGGAGGGGCGATAGATTACACTTATTCGATCGTAGCTTTTGCCGGCATCGTAAAATGCGGAATTTTAGTTTGCCGGACGATCCTGTTCGCTGGAGGTATCGCTATGCAGATGGGCCAGAAGAAGTTGGGAATGTTGTAATGAACGGATGAAATTGCAGCGTTCATATTCGTTTTCACAGAGTTCTTGTAATATTTCGATCGATTTGCGGTAACATTGCTCTGCTTTCGGATAGTTTTTTAAATGTACTTCATAAAGTTTTCCCAGGCTTCGCTGGCATTGTGCCGTTGCAGGACGATACCGGTATATATCTTCCCGGTCGAATTCGGATCGGGTATCCAGACTGGCCGAATACAGCCGTTCCGCCGAATTGAAGCGTCGCATGTCGACATATAGATTGCCTAACCGCCATTGGGTTATTGCTACATCTTCGAGGTAAATCCACCAATAGTTTTCTGCCAGTCTCTTTTGTATTTCCAACATTCGCAGTAATATTTGTTCGGAAAGTTCCAAACGATTCGAACGGTTGTATAGGTTTACTAAAAAGTCCATAATCTTCAATTTATGACTCTGTATGATGATTCTGCGCCCTGAATATTTTTCGTAGTTCTCCAATG
The DNA here is from genome assembly GCF_000980295.1 of Odoribacter sp. N54.MGS-14. Taxonomy (NCBI): domain Bacteria; kingdom Pseudomonadati; phylum Bacteroidota; class Bacteroidia; order Bacteroidales; family Odoribacteraceae; genus Odoribacter; species Odoribacter sp. N54.MGS-14. The sequence goes on from NZ_LARL01000005.1 coordinate 21,815, forward strand.
CCTGAAGAAATAACTTTTCAGCTGAATGGTAATCTTTATAATCATACCAGTAAATTTGAGCCAGATTAGCTTGTAATTCGGCTATTTTAGGGCGATAGACGTTGGGCCTTCGGGAGAGGTTGGATCGGTATTCGGCGATATGGTTATGGATTGTTGTGATCATTTGTTGTATTGAGTCGATTTCGGTATTTTCTTGAAATAATATTTCGGATGTCATAATCTTAAGATTTTTTAATCGATGGTTTTTACTTTTTGTCGATAAATCTATTTACGGGCTGATAGATGAGGATATGTCAAAGAACGATATAAACCGGACCCATTACGGATCTTGGTTTCACTTCAAACAGTGATAAATAAATTTAACGGTAACTGGCAGTCCGGATATCCGGCGGTATCCGGACAAACAATTTGACTGCGGTGGTATTTTCGTGGCAAAGATAGTGATTATTTTTTATACAAAGAAAGTTTTTTCAATGACATTAGGCGCTAACTTGATTAGCGGGAGATTCGTATATGCTTTGTTAATCCTGTCGGAGAGATATTAAAAGTGTATATTTACAAAACATTTTCCTTTGAAGAAATACCGGAGGCACAAAAGTTGATGGAAGTTGGAAAAGTGGTGGTGAGAGTAGGAAAGAAGACTTCTGAGGAGTGAAGATTGAATTTTTAGAATAGGAGAAAATGAATATCGATTTAAGTCCGATCGACCGCCGGAAAGTAAAAAATCTGGGTGAGGTTTTGGAGATGAATAATGAGGTGCTGGGATTAATGAGCAGATATCTTACGGTATGTCCTGATTTTATCACGAAAGAACTGATAGAGGGGATCACCGGTGAGTGTGAAATTACGTTAGCAGAAGCCTATACCAGCTTGTTGGTCGCTGCTTGTGGACTGGATGTGGAAAATAATCCCCGGGATCGTTATCTGTCGACAGCTTATCTGAGGTCCGGTATCCGCCGGCTCGATCCGCAGGAATATCGGATGAATCCTTATTACCGGCAAATTCGGATTCCTGAAGCTCATTTTGGAAATTGGAAGCTGACCATTGAAAAATATAAACCCTATGAAGCGTTTGTTTGTGATGATATCCGGACCGATGAAGAGTTGAAAGAAATTCCACAGATCGGATTTTTCGATACGGAATTTTCATTCCCGGCAGTCATGGAGGACGGGCAGGAGTGGATGGCTATTAAACCGAATGAAATAGAAACCATGCGGCAACCCATAGCCAGGGCAGCGGGGCAGGTTGTTGCTTTCGGACTCGGAATGGGGTATTATGCTTTTATGGTTTCTGAAAAACCGGAAGTGAAAACGCTGACTATTGTCGAAAGGGACGAAAATGTCATCGCTCTGTTCCGGGAGCATATCCTTCCTCAATTTCCTAAAAAGGAGAAGATCGATATCGTTCGGCAAGATGCTTTTGAGTTTGCGACGAATTGCATGTCCGACGGCTATTACGACCATGCTTTTGTGGATTTATGGCACGATGTATCCGACGGATATCCTCTTTACAAGCAAATGAAAGCTTTGGAAAAAAATAGTCCGAATACCCTTTTTTCTTATTGGATCGAGGATTCTTTGCTTTCTCATCTGCGTTGGGAATTATTTCACCGGATGTCGGATCTGCTTTCAGCGACTGCACCTGCCGGAGAGCCAGTCATCCTCCGGCCGGTATATACTTACGAGCAGTTTGTCGCTTGTCTTCGCAATCCGTTTTTACGGAAGCTGGCAGGGACCGGGCTTTTATAATTGATATAGAGTGAGAAAATAAAAAGGATAGTTATATGAAAAGACGTTTGTGTCCGCAATGTAAAATACCGAATTTCTATGTGTTGAACGAGAAAAAAGAACGGCGTTTGGTGTTTGTGACAGTTGAGTTTGAGGTTATTGCCGCCAAGGAGGGGGAGAGTCTCGAAGGGTTCGACCTGACTGTGATTTATTGTTTGGGATGTTCCTGGAGCGGTTCACCTCGTCGTACGGTACGTTATTGAATATAAGATGGTTTAATAATTTGAAATCGGAATACGATGAAAAAAGTAAAGATAACGGTGTTGAAAACCACTTTGGACGAAGAGTTGGTAAAAGAGTACGGAGCAGAAGGTTTGAAGGCTTGTCCGATGTTAAAAGCCGGGCAGGTATTTTATGCCGACTATGCTAAACCCGAGGGCTTTTGCGATGAGGCCTGGAAAGCGATCTACCAATATGTTTTTGCGCTTTCGCATGGAGCGGGTGAAACATTGTTTTATTATGGCGACTGGATCAGAAAACCCGGGGTAGCTATATGTAGTTGTAATGACGGTTTGCGTCCTGTCATATTTAAACTGGAAGCGACCGAAGAGGAATCGGTTATCGACTATACGCCGGTGAGGTAAGAAGTGAGTTTACCCCTAAAGGATCGATAAGCGGTTGTGTCAACCTGGGTGGTTGGGTTTACAGATCGCTGACCGGTCGGGCCCTGCGAGGGACACTGATCCCCACAAGCCTAAAGGCATGGCTTGTGGGGGGGAGGGAGGGAGCTATTCCAGGTATCTCTTGAGCATAGCAGCTGAAAAAAGGATCAGGGAACGGGTAGGAGGTAAAGTGGCGAATCCGTTGAGCATCCCCCAATCGTGGATCACGCCGTTGAAACGGATGGTGGTGACATCAACACCTGCTTCGTCGAGACGACGGCCCAGGGCTTCTCCCTGGTCTCGAAGGATATCGTTTTCTGCAACTTCGATCAAGGTGGGAGGAAGACCTTGTAACTCTTCGGTAGAGGCTTGTACAGGAGAAAGATGAGGATTCAGGCGGTCGTCTTGCTCGGTAAGATATTGGTCGAACATCCATTGCATCAAGGGAATGGTTAGGAAACGTTGCTCTCCGTAGAGATCATAGGATTCCCAGTCGAAATTCGCGTCCGTTACCGGCCACATCAGGATTTGTACCTTGATTTCAGGCCCTTTTTGCTCTTTGGCCAGCATACTGGTGACGATAGTCATATTGCCCCCGACGCTGTTGCCGACGATACCGAGGCGGTGACCGTCTACATGAATTTCATCCCCATGCTCGGCCACCCAACAGGTCGCTGCATATATTTCATCGATCGTTTGTGGAAATTTGGCTTCGGGCGAAGGCGTGTAATTGACGAACACACAGGCGTAACCGGACTCGACTACCAGATCACGGGCCAGACGTTTGTGGGTGGGGTAATCTCCTAATACCCAGCCTCCACCGTGGATGAAGATGAATACCGGTAACTTTTCCTTAGAACCTTGAGGACGGAGGATATTCAGACGGAGCATGTGATCGTCCACTGTGATTGTTTTTTCCGATTCTTCAATGCCGGAAAGGTCTGTTTTTACGCTGGCTTGTGCTGTTACCAACACCTTTCTGGCTTCCGGAACAGAGAGCGATTCCACCGGCTTGTCACCTGAATTCAATACTTTGAGATATTCTTTTGTACCGACACTAAGATGATCGTCTTTCAGATATTCGGGTGCTTTTTTTCGATTTGCTGTCATGATATAAATTTTTATTTTCCGGTTGTACGCAGAAAAGAAAACCGGAGTTTCTCCGTGACAGCCTTTTGTATTAGATGATGACAGTAACAGCGGATAAAGCGATCTGAATTTGATTTTTATCGCTTTGTCCGCTGTTACTCTTTCATTTTCCGGCGCTTTAAATTTTGCCGCTCAAACCGAATTTTTCCGTAAGGACTTTGGCGACATTCGGTGAAAGGAAAGCGGGCATGGTCGGTCCCAGATGGATATTTTTGATACCTAATGACAGTAAAGCCAGTAGTACGATAACGGCTTTTTGTTCATACCAGGCGATATTGTAAACAATAGGGAGTTCATTGATATCTTTCAGTCCGAATACTTCTTGCAGTTTCAGGGCTATGCGTACCAGTGAATAACTATCGTTACATTGTCCGGCATCCAGGACACGGGGAATGTTTCCGATGTTTCCCAAACCCAGTTTGTTGTAACGGTATTTGGCACAGCCAGCTGTGAGTATCACTGTATCGGAGGGGAGAGATTTGGCAAATTCGGTATAATATTCCCGTATTTTCATGCGTCCGTCACATCCGGCCATGACTACAAACTGACGGATAGCTCCGCTTTTTACAGCTTCGACCACCTTGTCTGCCAGTTGAATGACCTGGTGATGGGCAAAGCCACCGACAATGGTTCCTTTTTCAATTTCTACCGGAGGTTTACAGGTTTTTGCTTTTTCGATGATTTCCGAAAAATCCTTTTTCCCGTCCGCATCTGTTACGATGTGTTTACATCCGGGATATCCGGCTGAATTGGTCGTGTACATCCGGGCTGTGTAGGTGGCTGCCGGTAATGGGGGTACGATACAATTGGTCGTGAAAAGGATCGGTCCGTTAAAAGTTTCGAATTCCTCCCGTTGTTTCCACCAGGCATTTCCATAATTACCGGCGAAATGTTTGTATTTTTTGAATGCCGGATAGTAGTGGGCAGGTAACATTTCACTGTGGGTATACACGTCGATTCCGGTTCCCTCGGTTTGCCGTAACAACTCTTCCATATCTTTCAAATCGTGTCCGCTGATCAGGATTCCGGGATTAGAACGGACGCCCAGATTGACTTCGGTGATTTCAGGATTACCGTAACTTCCGGTATTGGCCTGGTCGAGTAGGGCCATGGCCTGTACGCCGAATGTCCCGGTTTGCAGGACACGGGCGGTGAGTTCTCCGACCGACAGGTTACCGATAGCGATATCGGACAAGGTACGTTGTATAAATTCGTGAAGAGCCGGATTATCGTATCCCAGGCGCATAGCATGCCCGGTATAAGCCGCCATTCCTTTGAGTCCATATACAATTAATTCTTTCAGTGAACGCAGATCTTCGTTCGGTTCGCGTAATACCCCCACTTCAGCCGCTTTATCATCATAAGCTTCCGGGGCTCCGTTCCAGGTCAATTCGTCGGCCGAAGGAAAGGTGATGCCGGCTGACGATGCCTGAGCAACCAGACGGTTGCGAAGATTGAACCCCCGATTGATCCGCTCGGTGATGCTTTTTTCGTCGAAATTAGCATTGGTAATAGTCGAAAAGAGGGCGTCGATGACAAAAGCATTGACTTGTGGATCGGGTAATATCCGGTGCGTACGTAAGGTGTGGGCTGCAATAGAAATTCCTCTGATTACAAAGAGCAGCAAATCCATGCGAGCCGAAGTTGTACTGTTTTTACCGCATACTCCGCGGACTGTACAGCCTGTCCCTTTGGCTGTCTCCTGACATTGAAAACAAAACATCGATTCTTTCATAACATTTTATTGATTTGTATACCTTTTACTTTATACGTAAAAAGTAATCTTATAGCCATATTTCTTCTAAAATTTCGCCCTGTAGGCTGATTTTGACCATCTTTAAAGGAATGTTGCGTTTTGCTTTTTGACGGGCTTTCTGGCAAAGGTGCAATAACCCACTGCAACAAGGCACTTCCATGATCATAACGGTCAGGGTGTCTATTCCTCCTTCATCGATCATCGTAATCAATTTTTCGAGATATATTTCTTGTCCATGATCCAGTTTCGGACACGCGATAGCCAGGCGTTTCCCACGAAGCCAGTTGGTATGAAAATCCCCGGCAGAATAGGCTGTACAATCCGCAGCAACCAATAGATTCGCCTTCTTCAGCCAGGGAGCGGTCGGAGACAGTAAATGTAACTGAACGGGCCACTGTTGTAATTCGCTGGGCATCGATACCGGTGAGGTGAAGGTATCCGTTTGGCTTTGCGCCGATGCCGGGATACCGATGGCTTGTTTTTGTGATTCCTCCAATACGTCGATGGCTTGTTGGAGATAATCCTGCTGTCCCTGAGTTGCCAGATGACGGAGATGAGCGGAGATCACTTTTTCTCCTTTGGGGAGCAGGCGTTGCATCACTTTACGTTCGTCATAAGCTTCGGCTTCTCTCTCTTCCAGTTCTATCGCTTGCTGCGGGCATTCTCCTAAACAGGCCCCCAAACCGTCGCAATAGAGTTCGCTCACTAGAACGGCTTTGCCCTCGATCAGTTGCAGAGCCCCTTCGTGACAACCTTTTACACAAAGACCGCAACCATTACACCGGGAGTCGTCGATTTTAATTATCGTGCGTTTCATATTTGTCTGTTTTAATGTAATGACAAAAATCGGAATCTTATTACAGAAGAATTGTCACAAATGTTACAATGGAAAAAAATATGGAGGGGAATTGTGCTATATTTGGGGAGGAGAGTTGCTGAGTTGTAGAGTTGCTGAGTTGTAGAGTTGCTGAGTTGTAGAGTTACTGAGTTGTTGAGTTACTGAGTTATAGAGTTATGAAGTTGTTGGGTTATTGGGGGAAAAGGTGTTTGCAGGGAGAAGGATAATAAATAATAAACAAGACGGATGATGGATTATAAGAAATTGGCAGAGGCTCCGGTTTTCAGAGGGCTTTCAGAAAGGTTCCTGGAAAATTTTATCGGTCGTACTCCGAATGCTTTGCGTGAGTTTGGTATCGGTGATTTTATTGCTTTACAGGGGACGGTTTGTCAGTCGTTGTATTTGTTGTATAGTGGCCGGGTACGGACTAATATGGTGAATGAAGAGGGGAAACAGGTGACGATAGAAGAGATCGAAGCTCCCCGTTTGTTGGCTCCGGCTTTTATTTTTGCTACAGACAACCGTTTCCCGGTAAATATTACCACTTTAACAAATTGTGAAGTGCTGGTTTTGAACCGGACTGATTTTGTAGACCTGATGCATCGGGAAAAGATAGTGATGCAAAATTTTCTGCGGATCATTTCCGACCGGAGTATTTTTTTGAGCCGTAAGTTGAATGCTTTTGCCTTACAGGATTTGAAAACCCGCTTGCTGGCTTATCTTCGCGAACATGAAAATCCGCGTAGTCGACAAGAGATCGCCGATATCCTGGGAGTGGCACGTCCCTCCTTAGCCCGGGTATTGTCGGAATTGGCCGATGAAGGATATCTCCGGATCGAAAAGCGGAAAATCACTGTCGTACAGCATAAGATCGATTGACGGGGATAAGTGAGGTGAGCAGTTTGGGAAGTCTCAACAAACTAAAAGTTTCTAAACACGAAATTCCTGCTCTATAGCTTTATTTTTGCCCGAATCCGGCTCAGTGACTGCGGGGTGATCCACAGATAAGAAGCGATGTGTTTTTGCGGGACATGTTGCAATAATTCCGGGGTTTCCCGGATTAAAGTCAGGTAGCGTTCTTTAGCACGCGGACTGTCATTACTGAGTAACCAGTTTTCAGTGGTAAGCAATTGTTGCTCCATCAGACGGCGCCCGAGGTTGGCTAATCCAAGGGATGAATCGAATAACTTGGTTAAAAGATGGCGCGGAATACTGTATGCGATACTGTCATTACAGGCTTCTATAGAGATTTGGGAGATCGAATTGTCGGCATATCCCCAGATCGAAAAGGCTATTTCACCGACAGAAGCAAACCAGATAGTCGTATCGGTTCCGTCTTTCAGATAATGTCCTCTCCAGATTCCTTCTTTGATCAGGTATAAATTGCTATTGCGTTCTCCTTCAATGACAATAGCTTCTTTTTTTCTAAAACGTACTTCCTGCATTTGTTCTGTCAATGCTTTTACATCCGTTTCTGAAAGGTTATACCTTCGGCAGAATTTCTCGATAAAGACTTCCATAGTTGATCTGTTCTTTTTGCCCTGCAAAGATAGTGCTTAATTTTAGATTAAGGTAGTCGTAAGGGCGGCGGACAAGACCGAAAGTTCTCCACAGGAGTAAAGCCGATTTCGGTAAATTTAAGACTTCTGTTTCTGCTTTTCGTGCAGATAAAGGCTGCCGATCAGGAGAAGGGTGAGTACTTCTGCCAGAGGGACGGCCAGCCATATTCCTTTTACATCGAGTAATATAGGAAGCACCAGGAAGCCCACCAGCATAAATAGTATCCCGCGTAGCAGGGTGATGACGGTAGCCCGATGTGCCCGTTCGATACTTTGATAATAACCGATTCCAATCATATTGACGGCGAAAAATATAAAGCCGAAGGCAAAGTAAGGCAAACCTTTCACTGCAATCTGATAAGCTGCATATTCCGGTCCGATAAACAGAGCGACAATCTGGTGGCGGAAAAGGGCGGTGAGGGTGAAAAAACTTATTCCGCAGAGGAGTGCTGTTCTGTACATCAAACGGAGGGTTTGTTTGATCCGTGATGTATCCCGGAGACCGAAATTATAACTGAGGATCGGCTGACCCGATAACACGATTGCGTCGTATATCATAAAAATAATCGGGAAAAAATAACAAGCGATACTGAATGCTGCTACTCCGTCTTCTCCTAAATGACTGATGAATACGTAATTTCCCAGAAACATCATAAAGGCGATGGATAGTTCGGTGACAAAGGCCGATGAACCGAGCTTAACCATATAACCGATATTCCGGGCGGTAAGTTGCATACTTTTCCGGCTTAATTTGATTCGTTGCAGATGTAAAGTATGTGACCGGCGCAGCAGATAACCAACTGTCATCAGTCCCCCGATCGTTGTCCCGAGACTGGTTGCAAAGGCTGCCCCCATCAGTCCCCAGCCGAAACGGAAGATGAAAATATAATCGAGGAGGATGTTGGTTACTGCTGCTATAGCATTACACATCATGGCATAATTGGGGGAACCGTCTAAACGGATGAAGAACATCCCTGCATTCAGGATTAGATAGAATACCAGAAAAGGAATATACCAGATCATATATTCCATAACGCCGGGCAATAGGCGTTCCGAACTTCCCAGCAAGTGGGCCAAAGGTTCTAAAAACAGACAACACAGGGCGGACAGAATCAGAATGAGTAAAGAAGCGAATCCGATTGCCTGGGTGATATTGATATTCGCTACTTTTACTTTCCCCTGGGATAAGTGAATAGAAGCGACTACAGATGCGCCCATACCGAACATCAGGCCGATACCCGTCGTGATCATAAACAAAGGGGCAGTGATGTTAACGGCTGCTAAAGCATCACTACCGATTCCTTTCCCGACAAAGATACCGTCGGTGATTACAAATACTGCTGAAAATATCATTCCTAAAACTGTCGGAATCAATAATTTTCTGAACAAGGTCGAAATGTTCATGCTTCCGAAATCAATACTGTCTCTCATATTCCTCTTTTTTTGAATTTCGTCGCAAAGGTAAGGCAAACTATAGGGTAAAAAATTACCAAATGATAACTTCTCGGTTATTTTTTATGTGGAATTATTCCGGTCCTTGTTCGTCTTCGGTATTCGTGTTGGGGGACGCGGTCGCTTCTGTCGGTCGTCTGGCTTTTTCTTTCACTGACCGGAGGAACTCCTCACTGTGCAAAAAACTTTACGTTACGTTTCCGTCAGACACCACCGGTCGGTCGTTCAGAAAAAGCAAGACGACACTCGCCAGAGCTCCAATGGTCCCCGAACACGAACATCTTCGACTCCCGTTATCACTGCCTGGCAAGCTAAACCGGACCTGAAAACCATAAATTTCAGCGAAAAAAGATTTTCCGGTAAAGTAACCCAACTATCCATAATCCGATAGAGGTGAGCCGGTATTTTATTCTATAAAATTTTTCTAATTTTTCCTTTGCCAGGTCGTGTTAACGTGAGATGCAGGGTTTATGCCGAAAGACCATGGGAGCAGGACCGTTCCAGGCGAACCGGTCTGACGGCACAAAACCCGGAATCGGAATAGAAAGAAAAAATAAACCTACGAATATGTCATCGGTCCACAGCGTAGCATGATCGGCCTGGCATTTTTACGAAAATCTTTTGTTTTAAAAATAGTGATTTCAGTGATGACTTCGGTAAATTTGCCGGAAAATTATGATTTGAATATGCATTATTCTCAGACAATTTTGCCAACTTGCGGCGGTAAAGATCGGATAAAATGGGTACATTGACAGATATTCGGATGGCATGTCATCAGTTGGCAGAACCTGAATTCGGGCATCCTGCCGATTTGGTCGGTTGGATGGGAGCCATGCAGGCACAAGATTATACCATGTCGAAATGGGCTGTCGGGCTGCGTTTGAAGTCGGCTACGATTGCGCAAGTAAATGAGGCCCTGGCGAAAGGGGAAATTGTGCGGACTCACATTATGCGTCCTACCTGGCATTATGTTGCCGGAAAAGATTTACGCTGGATGTTGCAACTCACTTCTTCCCGGCTCAAAAAGGTGATCGATTCCTGGGTGAAAGCCAGTGGACTGGACATTTCAGAAAATCAATATACTCAGTGTAATGATTTGATCGGTAAGATGCTGTCCGGAGGAAACTGCCTCACGCGTGAAGAGATAGAAATGGAGTTGGGGCATGCCGGTGTCCCTGTTACCGGCGATCGGGTAAGACGTTATGTGCTCCGGGCCGAAATGGAAGGGATTGTATGTAGCGGTGCGGATAAGAATGGAAAGCCCGGTTATGCTTTGCTGGATGAACAGGTGGCCCCTGCCTCCTCCTTGCCCAGGGAAGAAGCTTTGGCGCGTCTGGCTGTCAATTATTTTCGTAGTCATTCTCCTGCTACTCTAAAAGATTTCGTCTGGTGGTCGGGACTGACGGTGACAGAAGCCCAACAGGCGATCGGTTCGATTAAAGAACTTCTAGTTGAAGAACATTTTGAAGGACAGGCGTTTTGGGTGTTTGCAGCTTGTCGGAAAACGGAAAATAGAGATCTGATCCAATTGCTTCCTCCTTTCGATGAGTATTTGGTGAGCTATAAAGACCGGACTCCCGTTATTCCGGAAAAGCACCATTCGAAAGCTTTTAACAGGTGGGGGACGTTTTATCCGGTGATTTTATATGGCGGACAGATTATAGGTAATTGGAGCAAGGTGAAAAAAAAGGAAGGGTTGACGGTAACGGTTTCGTTTTTTGATAAACGATCGAAATGTCCTTTAAAGCTCTTGCAGGAAGTTGAAAAACAATATCGGAAATTTGTAGATGGATATGTCCCGGATTGAAAGAGAAAAAAGAGTGGTCGGGATGATGGTCCGTTTGTATTGCCGGAAGCAGGAAGGGAACGATTGTTTGTGCGAGGAGTGCCGGGCTTTGTTGGAGTATGCGCATGCCCGTTTGGAGCATTGTCCGTTTGGAGAACGTAAAACTTCGTGTAAACATTGTAAAATACATTGCTATAAACCCGGTATGCGGCAGAAAATGCGGCAGGTGATGCGCTATGCCGGTCCGAGAATGTTATTTTATCACCCGCTGATAGCTTTGAGACATTTGTTCGGTGATTTTAAATGATCGGGAAAGAACGCCGGTCGATGCATTTTATGAACTTTATAGACTTTATAGGCCGATTTGATTCTAGGTTTATTTTTTCTTTCTATTCCGCTTCCGTTTTTTATATCGTCAGACCGGTTCGCCTGGACCGGTCCGTTAAGGCTTTCCTTCACTGACCGGTGGAAGTGACCGGGTCGACAATTCCGGTCACCGGAGACGAATAAGTAACGAAATAAACTTACTTTTGCAGTTGTATATTTAAGGAAAACGCATGGAACAAGGACTGGAATATTTCGGTGTATTGACGGGTTTGCTTTATCTCGGTTTGGAGATCGTTCAGCATCGGGCAATGTGGATTGTCGGGTTTGTTACTTCGTTTGTCTATATCTTTGTTTTTTTCTTCTCTAAATTCTATGCCGACATGAGCCTGAATATTTATTATGTCTGCATCAGTATATACGGTTTCTGGCAATGGCATAAGGGAAAGGCTGTACAGGAAGGCACTGAAGTGCTGATATTGTACCGTCGTTTGAATATCAGGCTGATATGGGGCATTACTGTCGTAACTGTTTTTTTGTACGGTACGTTGTATTTCATTTTGTCGGATTATACCGATTCGCCCGTATCGGCCGGAGATGCTTTTACCACAGCTTTGAGTATTACGGCAACGTGGATGCTGGCCCGGAGAATATTGGAACACTGGTGGTTTTGGGTGGTGATCGACGGGGTGTCGGCATTGTTGTATTATCAGCGGGCTTTGTATCCGACCTGCTTTTTATTTGTATGTTATGGCGTATTAGCGATTGTAGGATGGATCAATTGGAAAAAGAAAGGAAAGTGGTATGATCAAAAGATATAAATGTGTGGTTGTTGCAAACGGTTTATTTCCGACAGGGCAACAGGCATTGGAACTATTGAGGCAGGCTGAATTTGTTGTTGCCTGTGATGGGGCTGTGATCGGATTGGAGAATGGCCGGCTACCGGATGCGGTTGTCGGTGATTTGGATAGTTTGCCGGAACCGGTTCGAAACCGTTATTCCGATCGGATTCACCGGGTGAAAGATCAGGAGACGAACGACTTGACCAAGGCTGTGAATTATGTCAAAACTTTAGGCTTCCGGGAAGTATTGATTCTGGGGGCTACCGGTAGGCGTGAAGATCATACCTTGGGTAATATTTCTTTGCTGGCCCAGTATGTGACTGAATTCGAACGGGTAGAAATGGTTTCCGATTTCGGATGGTTTACACCCTTATACCGGACGACTACTTTGGATAGTGAACCGGGACAACAGGTTTCCTTGTTTTCATTGTATCCTAATGGTAGGATTTCTGTATCCGGACTTCGTTATCCGATAGAAAAAAGGCGTCTCCTGTATTGGTGGGAAGCGACATTGAACGAAGCTACCGGCAAGGAGTTTACCGTTATTCTGGAAGAAGATGCCAGGGTGTTGGTATACCGTACTTTCTCTAGTTTATAAAGTTTATAAAGTTCTTTACGAACTTTATAAACTAATTCCCTTCCGGCAATGGCAGAGGAATGCTAAACGATAAAAACGTCTGCCGGAAGCCTGTTATGCTAATGCTTCTACCAAGCGGGGCATTAATACCGGGAGGGTATGCTCGCATTGAGCCGTGTAGAAATTATCGTCGATCACAGCAGGTTCGTCGGTTGCGATGCCTTTTTGAATAGCGGCTTTGGCCAGAGGATGAATGGCCAGGCGTTTCCCTTCTGTGATACCTGCAATTTCAAAAATTAAACCTGCAGCACAATGTCCGGCCATTATTTTCTTTTTAGTGGCGAATTCCTGAATGACTTTTAATAGATCGACATTGTAAGGTTGGGTCGCATTGTTCTGGAATACAGGTATTGCATCACCACATGAAAATACCAAAGCATCGAATTCGTCGGAATGACCGGACAGATGGGCTATGATATCGTCTGCTTCCAGGGGGATACCTGAATTGGTCCTGATGGTTTTCGTATCGGAAACTGCAAATACTTTGTAAGAGATTCCTTTTTCAAAGAAGGTTTCGAGGTATTGGAATAATCCTGATCCGTTAACCGGATTTACTGCTAATACTGCTACTTTTTTTGACATAGTCGTATAATTTATAAATGAGACAATAGTTATTTTTAGTAAGTTTATTACTTTTGTGATGTAAAGGTAAGCGGTGTTTTTTGAACATGCAAGAACGCACTTGAAGATTAGTAAATTACCTCGATGTAACTAATATTGAAAAACAGCTGATTGTAAAAAGTTAAAAAAATGAAAAATTTTCATCATACCGAGAATTGTCCGATCCGTGATATACTGAGCCGGTTGAGTAGTAAATGGGCGATGTTAATATTGATTACGCTGGATGCAAATGAAGTAATGCGCTTCAATGATTTACAGAAAAGTATCGGCGATATATCCCAACGTATGCTCTCGGTGACTTTGCGTACTTTGGAGGCCGACGGTTTAATCGGGCGTAAAGCCTATCCTGAAATTCCTCCCCGGGTGGAGTATAGCCTGACTCCCCGGGGGCTTAGTTTGATTCCTTATCTGGAAGGCCTGGTCGGTTGGGCGTTGGCTAATATGCCGCAGATTATGAATGAACGTGAGGAAAAAGTTGTATAACCGATTGTCTGGAGAAGATTGGCTTTTTAAATAGGGTGTCTTTTCCGGTAATCGACAGGGGATTGTCCGTATCGTTTTTTGAAAAATTTACCGAAAGCGGATTGATCGGAAAAGTGTAATAGTTCGGCTATTTCTTTGATCGATAAATCGGGATGATCGAGTAGAGCCCGGGCTTCACAATAAAGTCTTTCAAAAATAAACTGACTAGGCGTACGCCCGGTCAGGCTTTTAATGACCGAAGAAAGATATTGTGTGGTGATATTCAGTTGATCGGCATAGAACGGTACTAAATGTTCCCGGCGATAATTTTGCATCAGAGAGTCGAAAAAATGTTTCAGGATATATTCGTATCTGATTTGATAGGGTTCATCGAGCAAGTTCCAATGATTTTCGATCCAAATGTTGCTGAGTTCCAGAAGAAAGGTTACCAGGGCATTTTGTATGATTTCGTGTTTTAGGTGGTGATGGGTCAGTTTTAATTTTTCCTGAATGGTATGTATACTTTCGGATACAATCCGATGTTGTTGCTGATTCAAAAGATTGACCTGCCGTTGTTGTAGCATGACTTTCGTGATGTGCCGGTACATTTTGTCGGAGGCGGGTAAAGTGTCTAAATAAGATTTATCGACTAACAATAAACTGCCTTGAAAATCAGAACCGATCTCTGTAAATTGACAATAGTATTCCGGGGCAAGAACCACCAGGCAGGAAGGTTTTAAAAAGTATTCCAAACCGGTAATCGTGATTTGTGCCGTCCCTTTTTGAATTAAAAGATAACGGAATATTCCGTCGAATAAGGGAGTATTTTCGAACGTATTTTTTTCAGTCAAAAAAAAAGAAGCTATTCCTCTCTCCTGAAGAAACGATTTGTCCCAAAGAGAGGAAAGACAGTCCTGGGGTGAATGAATCCTGTTTAGCATGTTGTAAAGATAAAGTTATTTTCAAATAAAACCAATTGCATAGGAAATGAAACTTTTGGGAATGAGGAAATCGATAGAACTTTGTAGCGTGATTTTAAATAGGAAGATATGCAAAATTCAAAGACATTTTTATTGGTTTTATTAGGTATTCTGGCTGCTTTCGGCCCTTTTGTGACAGATATGTATTTACCTGGCTTACCTTCTATGACCGTTTATTTCGATACAACGGCTTCTATGGTGCAATTGGGGATTACGACAGCTATGCTGGGATTGGGATTCGGACAGATAATCGTCGGCCCTTTGAGCGATAAATACGGACGAAAATTGCCACTTCTGCTTTCCTTATGGCTTTTTATTTTTTCGACCATCGTTTGTATTTGCTCTTGGAGTATCGGAGCTTTTATCTTTTTTCGTTTTCTCCAGGGAATTGCAGGGGCCGGTGGTATTGTGATTTCCCGTTCGGTGGCTACCGATTGTTATGGTGGTAAAGAATTGGCGAAGGCTTTTGCTATGATTTCGGCGGTAAACGGATTGGCGCCTATATTGGCTCCGGTGGGGGGAGGAGTTATGTTGAAATTTACCAACTGGTTGGGTATTTTTGTTTTTCTACTGTTTTTAGGAGTTCTGTTGCTTTTACTTTGCTTGCGCCTGAAAGAGCCTTTACCTCCTGAACGTCGGATCGATGTACCGGCTTTTTCTTCTTTCCGGACTTTTCTGCCTCTTTTCAAAAAACGTCGGTTTATGGGCTATGTGTTCATACAAGCTTTCGTTTTTGGAATGATTTTCGCTTACATTTCTTCTTCTCCCTTTGTTTTACAGGAACATTATCGGTTATCCCCTCTGTTATATAGCTTGTGTTTTGCTGTAAATGCAATTGCACTGATTATCGGAACAACGCTTGCCGGCCGTTTTCGGCATATTAGGCAGGGGATGGTTACCGGGGTGATCGGTTCGTTTGTGTTGGCTGTATTTACCGGACTGACTTTGTGGTATGAAATGCCGATCGCTTACTTTGAAACGGCTCTTTTTTTGAATCTGATTTTCGGGGGCCTTGTTTTGCCGACTTCTACAGCTTTGGCGTTGGACTCCGAACGGCAGAACGCCGGGGCTGCATCGGCGGTATTCGGGGCCGTCAGCTTCCTGGCGGGAGGAATCGTTTCGCCTTTAGTCGGAATAGGAAATATCCTGCACACTACGGCAATTATTATGGTTGTCAGCTCTGCGATCGCCGTCTTGATGATCGGAGGAAAGAAAAATGCTGCTTCGACCACCTGATTTTTCGGTCGAAAGGCAGAAAAAGGAATAAAATAATGTATTTTTATCCCTGATTTTAATCTGATCGGTATGGAATTAATTATGTTAGGTACAGGCAATGCCATGGTGACCCGTTGTTATAATACCTGTTTTGTACTCTCTTCAGGAGAAGAATATTTTTTAGTGGATGCAGGAGGCGGAAACGGCATTTTCAAGCAGCTGGAGCAAGCCGGAGTTCCTTTTACAGGTATTCGTGAGATGTTTGTAACACATGCCCATACCGACCATATCTTAGGAGCGATCTGGGTTATCCGGAAAATAGCTACTTTGATGTCGAATGATAAATATAGAGGGAATTTTATCGTTTACGGGCATAATGAAGTGATCGATGCACTGAGAACCTTTTGCCGTTTGACACTCCCCGGGAAAATTTTGAAATATATAGATGAACGTATCTTTTGGGGTGAGGTAAAGGACGGTACCCGGAAAGAAATCCTGGGACTGCCAATCTGTTTTTTCGATATTCTTTCTACCAAGATGAAGCAGTTCGGATTCCGGGTTTTGTTACCCGATGGACAGGTGCTGGTTTGTCTGGGAGACGAACCTTATAATGAGGCCTGTAAGAAATATGTCGAACAGGCCGACTGGTTACTGGCCGAAGCTTTTTGTTTGTATCGCGACCGGGAAATTTTTTCACCTTATGAAAAACATCACAGTACTGCTTTGGATGCCGGTCGTTTGGCCGAAGCTTTGGGGGTAAAACATTTAGTCCTGTATCATACGGAAGATAAGACTCTGGCTGAACGTAAGGAAGCATATACCCGTGAAGCCTCTTCGGTGTTTACCGGCAGGGTTTATGTGCCGGATGATTTAGAGCGGATTTCACTGGAATAACTTGAGAAATTTTATCGATTCGAATGTAAACCTATAATACATGATTTATTTAGAAACAGAGCGATTGGTTTTACGGGATTGGAGAGAAGAGGATTCGGTTGTTTTTTCTCGAATGAATCGGGATCCCAAGGTGATGGAATATTTTCTGAAACCACTGACCGACACAGAAAGCCGGGATTTTTATGAACGCATCCGACGGGAAATCGACACATTCGGTTGGGGATTATTTGCTGCAGAAGTAAAAATATCCGGGAAATTTATCGGTTATATCGGCTTACATCATACGAATTTTGAAACAGATTTTTGTCCCTGTATCGAGATCGGTTGGCGCTTATGCGAAAACTCCTGGGGACGGGGATATGCTACCGAAGGTGCCCGGGCTTGTCTGGATTATGCTTTCAGGCAATTACAACTACCGGAGATTTATTCCTTTACTTCTTTACCCAACAGACGCTCCGAAAGGGTAATGCAAAAGATCGGATTGCAAAAAATCGGGGAGTTCGATCATCCGTTGGTCCCTGCCGGACATCCGTTGCTCAGGCATGTACTTTATCGGGCTGAAAAAGGGTAAAACAGCTTCCTCGATAATGATTTCCCAGTCATTGATCCGGATACTGACGGGTACATAATAACTGTCGAAAGTGATTTCTATAGTGAAGTCATGGTCGGAATTAAAATCAATATCGGGATTCTCGGCAAGTAATCCGCTGATCAGTTTTTCATTGTATTGAAGCTCCTTTTCGGGACTGTATATCTTTAGCCGGGTGTCACTATCGGTTTGTAATTGCATGACATTGAAATCGGCGATCCAGGTATTCGGAGAATCCGACGGTTGGGAATATTCCGGGAGGTAGCTTATCGGTTGACCGGATAGAGTTTCTCCTTGATAATCATAATTACCGTTATTATCTTCTATACTGATCCGGAGTTGTAGAGTGGGGGTGGCATAATGGACGATTACGTGGATATTGTTGGTGATCCGCCGGAGATCAACTGTGATTTCCTGGTCCTCGTCGGCGTTTACGTCGATCGTTTCATGTAGGCCATGATAGAGTAATGAAGGGAGAATAGGGACTGTATTATCGGTTGTCCGGTTTAACTGTAATCCGAAATCTTCGAGATGGGTTTGTGAAGGGACATGGGAAGATAACCGGTAACTTTCGGATAAACCGGCCCAGACGACAAACTGGTATCGGCCTTGGGGAAGGGGCATTTCCATCATGTAGTGATCGAGTTGCAAAGCCGAATCTTTTCGTTCACATACGAATATTCCTTGCCGGTCGAAAACAAAAACCGACAAATGGTCGGTTTCGGGAAATCCCGGCGTCAAAGGAGCACCATTAGAATCGGTGTAGCGGAATTTCAATGACAAATATCCCCCGCAGCCGGAACGATTTTCACGTATACAACCTGCGGATAAAAAGATTAACGTGATAAACGACAGGGTTGGGATCACCTTCATTATCCGTAGGTTGTACTGTATTTTTATTTTATAGGTCACAATCTTCATCGATTTCCTGCCATTCGTCTACGGTGATATTTACGTCAACCCAAGTGTTGGGGCTGATAACCTGATTGTGGTCGAAATTATCGTTCGGGTTACCCGGGGCTTGAATAGAATTGAGGGTCATGCGGTAATATTGGTTCCGGTAAATTCCATAGGGACCGTATTGCCCGCTGGCTGCACTGTTTACAAGTACATGAAAATAACACATCCCGTTGGTGAAGGTGTTGTCACTCAAGGAATAACCTCCGGTAAGTGCCGGCATATCCGGAGCATGGGCAATACATAATTCGGCATATTTTTCTGCATCTGTGCCGGTAATGAAATAGTTACTGCTACCATCGTCGGTACGTACAACATAAAACGTCCCGTAACCATTCGGGTTATTGACGAATTCGAAGTCTGTCGCTCCCTGGGGAGCAGTAACTCCGGTTTTGATTCTGCAAATCTGGGTCGGAAGAAATTGCCCCTGTATACTTAAAAAGGTGGTTTGGTCGACCAACGAACTTCCGGGGATATAATTGAATGAATTTTCAAGAGCATAACTAAAAGTAGTGGGAGTGGCCGTTGCTTCATTTACCGGAATCTGATCGGTTCCGCGAACAAAATCATTTACATTATAGCTATCCCAATTGTAATCTTTGATGATCCCTCCATCGATTTTAGGGATAAAATAAAAGCGTCGGTTTATATTTCTCCAGCCATAGGTGATATTTTGCATAGTCCCACCGCCGTTGACGACGAAAGAAGTGCTTTTAACGACAGCAGCTTTGGCCACTACCCGGGAAACAGGGATAGAGATCGGATTCGCTTTGGCCGCTTCGGCCGAAGTGGCTAAGGCATCGCCGGGAGTGACGGCAGGATATGTCGTGTTGAACATGACGAAACCATCGGTCGGATTGGTTAAGTCGGAGATACTTTGTTCGAATTCTTTATAACTGAAAGCTCCCAGGCCTCTGGAGGTAATTTCATTGATAATGGCAGGAGTCAGGTTGATGCCGGCAAAGATATATTTATCGGCTTTTAAGGTCCGGATTGGGGTAGAAGCTGTCCAGCTATTACCTGAATTGATCAGGGTATTGGCGTCGGTACTGAAAGATGCGATTGTCGGGGCGTGAGGAGAAGCGACATCATAAATAAAAACATGGAGGGTTTTTACTGCCGTTTCCTCGGCGGTACCGCTGTTTGTGGCTTTGGTCTGCATATTTGCCGGGGCATTGATTTTGAATGTGGCGAATACCTCTGTCGGATTTTGATCTATGGGCAGGTCGCTTTCGGCCGGCGAAGCATCGTTTTTACTGCAACCCTAATGGGTTGCAGTAGCGAACATTATCATAAACAAACAATTCTTTCTCATTGTATTCTTTTTTAGTTTGTCAATTTATAAGGGTTTTACTGGGATTTTTGTTTTATATTCCTGAAGTTTTGACTTTTCGTCCGTTTCATTAAATTTTATTTGCTATTGAGCGGTGGCCGGTAGAGAAATAAGAAAAGTTTTTTCATAACCAAGAAAGAAAAGTTTCGTTTATCAGTAAAAAAACAGAGTTAGAGGAGGAAATATAATATGAGGCGAACGGGCGTTCTAATATGGATTTTATGGATGGGATTGTTCGGATTTACATCTTGTACAGACCGACTGGAAGAAGTGGAAGAGCAGTATACCGGAGAAAATGAGGTATGGGTGCGTTTGATTGTTTCCAGACCTTATTCCGGTAAAGAGGTCCGAAGTAAGGCCGGGAATGATCGGGAGACAGAAATAGATGAAATTCAGTTGTTGGTTTTCGAAGAGGGGGGATATAAATACCGGGTTCCGGGCATTTCGATCACAAATTCAGGAACGACCACTTCGTTCAGTGCCCGTTTGCTTGCAACAGATAAAACCTTGGACCTTTATATTGTTGCTAATGCTACAGCAGCAGTATTGGCGAATGAACCTCAGGTCGGTGATACCGAAAACGAGGTACGGACAAAATTACAGCTGGGGTTCCCCCTCGGTGGAAATTTCACTACTTTACCGATGTCCGGACATTACCGGCTGGTTTCAGGGCTGGATGCGAATTACCGGCAAGAAATCAGCGGTGTGAGCATGTTAAGAGCTGTTGCCCGGGTAGATGTGTTGGTCGGTGGGATTACGAATTTTGAATTGACAAGCATACAAGCTTATCGGGTGAATAGCCGGATACAACTCATAGCGAATCAGGATCTTCCTGTTGTTACCGCTCCAAGTATTCCGGTGAATAGCCGGATGGAGGTCAATACCCCGGTCTCGGCAGTAAGTGGTAACCAGGCGGTTTCCGGACTTTATTTGTCGGAATCGGTTTCTCCTGCCGAGTCTGAACGGGTGAACGGGGCTACTTGTGTTGTCGTTGGAGGAAAGTATGCAGGTAGTGGGGAAGTGACCTATTACCGGATTGATTTTGATCCGGACGATACTCAGGGAAGTTTCGGTCAGATATTGAGGAATCATCGTTATGTTTTCACGATACGGAGCGTTGCCGGGCCGGGTTGGCCATCGGCTGATGAAGCGGCCAGTAATCGTTCTGCACAAATTAATCTGGATATACAATCCTGGGACGAGTCGACGACAGACATGTATTTCGATACGGATCATCATTTTGGAGTATCTACACGCGAGGTTGTCCTGGGAAGTAAACAGAATGCAGCGTTGACCGTTCAGGTCGATACAGATCTTTCCGATTATACCTTCCAATGGTCGGATGAACAGGGCAATGTGTCGGGGACAGCTGCACAATCGCTTACCGGTTCGTATTTCAAAGTGGAAAAAACGAATAACGGGAGGCATATCGTGGTCACTGCATTGCAAAGTAATAACAGCGACAGTGATGAACGAAAAGCATATTTTGTGATCAATGCCAGCCGTTGGCGTATATTGATGACTATTCGCCAACAAATTGTGGATATTTCGGGCCGGACGATAAATATGGTTTCGTTCAGAAGCTATTTAGGACATTTAGGAGAAAATTTGTTATTACCCAATATTTCGCCTGAAAGCCGGGGAGCAGGCCTGCAGGGGATTCTGAATAATCCGGCTAACTTCGGTACTGGTGGTACTGTCACTTGTGGAGGCTTTAATTTGCTGTTGACGAATGTATCTGCCAGTAGTATAAACGATGCTGCTTTAGCACTTGCCGATGTTATTTATTTCAATTATGTCAGTAATGGTGATTTAAGGATTGATCTTTCACCCGTCGGCAGATGGTTGAAGGCTTCTGCAAAACGGGTATTGATTTTGTCTTTCGATTCCCAGGGAGTCAATACTCCTATCATGCAGGAATTTCTCGGAAGTACTCCGGATTTGATGCAAACTTCACCGAAAAGCGGTTCATATCCGTTGGCCGGAAAGTCGGCTTCTGATTTTTTTACGGATATGGGGCCCTTTACTGTCACGCCTTATACTCCTGTCGATGCAAATTTCAAATTTCAGAATTATGACGTTACTCATGGAGAAATCGGTCCCGGGAGTGCAGAAGGGATTACCCCTCTATTGAACGGACCGGGCGGTGGCATTGTCTTGGGCGTCGATATGTCTCGCCGGATTATCTATATCGGAGATATCGATATCTTTTCTGCAAATAATAGTAATAGCGGAATTAACAATTCGAAAGGAACCATCAATAGCAATGCGTCGAAACTGATAGCTAATCTGTTTGCCTGGGTCGTCGGGGTCGTTCAGTAAAAAACTTATCGGAACGATAACTTCGGTTTCTAAAGTTCATAAGGCTTATGGAGTTTATAGACCCTATGGCCGTAAAAGAAAAAAACAAAGGGGATATGATGTACTCCGAATCCCGTTTTCTAGGCCATTATCTGTTTGAAAAACCGGATTTCCAGTTGAAAAAAATTACAGGATTCTATATCGATATTTTGGATTATACCGATACGGAACCTTACCCCCCTGTTACTGATCGGTGATATAAAAGAATAGTAGGGGAGAGATTCTGGAATTATTTTCCTATTCTACATATGAAAATCCGGTGACCGCATGAATCGGTCTTAGAAATCGGTTGCTGAAGGTTTGTTGATTTCTTTTCTGTTTATTTACTTTTTTATGTAAAGTATTTAAGAAATACGGTAATTACTTTCGTAGCGTATATGGCGGAAGGATTTAATTCGTAGTTTTATGGTCAGGAAGTTAATCATCTGGATCACTATCGTGCTTCGGAAAATAGGATTTTTTATCTGGTTGTATTTTTATCGGATGAAATAGAAAATTTAGTCTCTTGCTTCGAAAATGTGGCAGTAGATACACTTTCATTTTCCGTTTTTCCAAACTTATGGTAGGTTTATTTTTTCTTTCTATTCCGATTCCGGTTTTTGTGCCGTCCGACCGGTTCGCCTGGACCGGTCCGTTAAGGCTTTCCTTCACTGACCGGCGGAACTCCTCACTCCGTTCGTCAAACACCACCGGTCGGGCGTTCGGAAAACCTAACCGGACCCTCGTTCCTGCTCCAATGGTCTTCCGGCATAAAACCTTGCATCTTCCGTCAGCACTACAGGGCGAAGAAGGAAAGTTTCATTGAATGAAAGGGTAGACTACTCTGACCACAGTACGGATACCTGGGTTACCTGATCAGATTATTCCTATAAAATACCGATTACTGAATTTATCCCGAAGGTAAGGGTTCAGAAAAACAGCTGTTTGATAGAAGTTTATACCTTTCAGGTCACAGTTCGTTTTCCATGCCGTGATAACGTGAGTCGGAGGTGTTCGTGTTCGGGGACCATTGGAGCTCTGTCGGGTGTCGTCTTGCTTTTTCTGAACGCCCGACCGGTGGTGTCTGACGAACGTAGTGAGGAGTTCCGCCGGTCAGTGATAGAAAGGGCTAGACGACCGACAGAAGCGACCGGGTCCCTAAACACGAACACCGAAGACGAATAAGTAACGACAGAATAATTCTACCTTTTTTAATTTGAAACAAACGTAAATTTTCCCGGAAAGTTACTTTGGGTTTCCGGTTTAACGGGTTGGAATGACGGTAAGAGTTCGCATCAGGCAAAAATACTTTACCGGCCTTCTTTCAGCAGATAAACTTTACGTTTGATTTCCTGAGCCCATTCGATCGGTTTTTTGCTTTTATCCAGACTTTCCCATTCGATCGGCTGTCCGATATAGAGCGTGAACGTGCGGTTACGTTGTTTAAACGTTTCATCCGGCAGGTAAAGCATTTCGATGTTGGCTTTCAGGCCGATTTTTTTCCGGAAATTCGCCAGGTTGTAAAAAAAGTTCGAATTTCTTCCATCGATAAAGATCGGGACAATATCCCGTCGATGCTGGATGGCTTTGGATACGAAACTTTTTTGCCATTCCAGGTCTTGGATGATCCCTTGTTGTTTACGGCTGACCAGACCGGCCGGAAACATGATCATCTGACAGTCGGAAGCATAAGCGTCTTCCAATGCAGAAACGGCGTCTTTCGCTTGGGCACCATGCTTGTTAACCGGTAAGAAAATGTTGTTCAGATTCTTTAGGTTTAATAAAAGATCGTTTACCGGAAATTTCAATTCCGGGTAACGTGTACCTAAAAAAGAGATTAAAATAATACCATCGGGTCCACCCAGAGGATGATTGGACACAAAAATATACCGGCCGTCGGGGGAAGGCAGGTTCGCTTCGCCGATCACCTGATAGGAAACATGGAGATATTCCAATATCGCATCGGAGAAGTCCAGCCCTTTCCGGTCACCGTAACGGGTAATAAAATCATTGATATCGTCTTGATGGATCACTTTTTTCAGATAGGAATAAATAAACCCGGGAATCATTTTGGCTACTCCCGGATTTTTGCTTCTGAAAAGTTGTTCGATATAGATCGGTTTTAAACCCTGATTATCTGCCATGAGTATCTTGTTTTAGTCGTAGAGTCGGATTGGTTTATAAACTTTAAGCGACGAAAGAGCAACTTTAAAAACTTTATAAACGAATTATACCTGCAAAGGTATAAATAAAACGGAATTTTTGAAAATCCTTCGTCACCTGCTCCCTTTTAGGGATGAAACTTTCGGTGAGGCTTTCCGTTAAAAGAGTAGGTAAGAGAAAACTGAATTAAAAACTGATAAGTTAAACTAAAAACGAGAAGTATGAAACGTACATTTTTAATGACGGGATTGGCAGTTTTGACACTGGCGTTTTTCATGACCGGATGTAATTCGATGAAAAAATTACAGAAGGAAGTGATCGAAACAGCCGTTGTGGGCTATGTTAATCCGGAACAATTGGAATCTGTGAATGGAGTGGTAAATTTCAATTATACCATCAATTTTGCTCCTAAACAGTTTGATAAAAAGATGATTCTGAAAATTACACCCAAAATTCAGTACGGTAGCCAGATGATGAATTTGCAACCGATGTTTTTACAGGGAGAAAATGTGAAAAACGCCAGTTATCCGGTGGTGAACTATGATAAAGGAACCAGTTTTACTCAGAAAATGTCCTTTAATTTCAAGCCGGGAATGGAGAATGGAGTACTCTGGGCAGATATCGAAGCTATGCGCGGTAACAAGTCCTTTATGCTGAGCCCGGTAATCCTGAATAAAAATGGAATCAAAGTTTGGAAACAACCGGCATTCACGCTGGACGGAGTAAATTATGTTCCGGCTATGACCGAGACTTTTGTGAGTGATGTTCCGGCAGAGGCTGTCGGTGTGGTAAGTGGTTATGTGATGTTTCCACTGGGAAAATCTACGATTAGCCAGGCTGAACAAAATTCGCCGGTAATGACTCAGGCGGTGAAAGCCATGGAAAAAGTTTTGGCAGATAAGAATGCCAAAATTACGAATATGTTTATTTATGTATCCAATTCTCCCGAAGGTGCCGAACGTTTGAATAAGAACCTGGCCAATACCCGTTTCCGGTCTGCCAAGAGTTTCTTTGAAAAAGACCTGAAATTGCAGAATACACCGATGGCCCGTAATCCGAAATTTGTAGTTCAGCAAACGGTTACTGAAAACTGGAACGGTTTGTATATGCTTCTTGGAGATTCAAATATTAAGAACAAAGATCAGATTATCAAAGACTTGAAAAGTGCTCCGAATGCCACTGCCCGGAATAAAGTGATCGATTC
Source organism: Odoribacter sp. N54.MGS-14 (assembly GCF_000980295.1). Lineage (NCBI taxonomy): Bacteria > Pseudomonadati > Bacteroidota > Bacteroidia > Bacteroidales > Odoribacteraceae > Odoribacter > Odoribacter sp. N54.MGS-14. The sequence continues at coordinate 47,306 of NZ_LARL01000005.1, forward strand.
TTATATCGCTAAAATTCCTGAATTGAAAGAGGTGATCCTTCCGGTCCTTCGCCGTGCCGATTTCTTCGTATTCTACACGGTTCCCACTACTGTACAGGAAGATGTGCAACTGACTTATTTTGTACCTCAGTTGACTGAAAAGACTCCGGCAGTGACCGCTCAGACCAATTGGCAGTTATTGAACGATCTGGCTGTGATGGCTATCAATAATAAAGAATATTCGAAAGCACAGAAAATACTGGAAGCAGCTGTTGCTTTGAAGCAGGATGCTACCGTAAACAATAACCTGGGGGTAATCCATGCACAAATGGGGCATAAACGGGAAGCTGCCCAATATTTCGACAAAGCCAAGATCCGGAAAGAAGCCCGTTATAATATGGGATTGATCCTGATGCAAAACGGAGAATATGCAAAAGCGATTCCCTATCTGAAAGATAAACCCAACATCAACCTGGCTTATGCTCAATTGATGAATAACGACAACCGCGCAGCTTTGGAGACTTTCCGTAAGATTAAAATGCAGAATGCGATGGATTATTATATGCAGGCTGTAGCTGCTGCCAGGATAAAAGATACCAAAGAAATGGCAGTCTCTTTGCAAAAGGCGATCCAGATGCAACCGGACCTGAAAAATTGGGCTGCTACCGATATTTCTTTCTATCCTTACAAAGGAGATCCTGTTTATATGCAGATTGTGAAATAAAATTGTATTTATGTTGTTCTGATAGAGGGGTGTTCGGGAAGCCGGCACCCCTTTTGAGTGGAAAAGAAAAAGAACGACAAGGGAGACCATTTGGAAATTTGAAAAAAATGTCGTAATTTTATAAACTTGATAAAATAGCATTTACTGATTACTGCGGGGTGTCTGTTTCGGATGGGGATTGCTCATCGCGAAGAACGTTCGGACTTTATCGATATTCAGCAGAAAGCTTGTGGCTCTGTTACTTTTCTGGTTAGAGGTACATTATTCTCACTCCCTGGGTGGAGTACTGGTCGATTGTATAATATTTATTTTAAAGGAAGTAGAATGGAACGAACTTATCAGGCTTATGGTCTGACAAATTATCGGAATATTCGTCAAATAACCCGTTTGAATAAGGAAGAATTACAGGCAATTGAGGTGGTTGGAAGGGTGTTACCGTTTAAGACGAATAACTATGTCGTGGAAGAACTGATCGATTGGGAACGGATAGATACAGACCCTATTTTTACCTTGAATTTTCCACGTCGTGAAATGTTATCGAAAAAACATTTTTCAGTCGTTAGTAAATTATTGGCTCAAGAGGTCGGAAAAGAAGAATTTATAGCAGCAGTCAATGCTGTTCGTCTTGAATTGAATCCTAACCCCGCCGGCCAGGATCACAACGTACCTATGCTGGGGGATATCCGTTTGAAAGGTATACAGCATAAATACCGGGAAACCGTATTGTTTTTTCCGGCTCAGGGACAGACCTGTCATGCCTATTGTAGTTTTTGTTTTCGTTGGCCGCAGTTTTCCGGTATGAATGAGCTGAAGTTCGCAATGAAAGAAACGGACCTGTTATTGAAGTATCTGCGGTTGCATCCTCAGGTTACGGACGTATTATTCACCGGAGGGGATCCGATGACCATGAGCGCTTCCTTATTGTCGGCTTATATAGAACCTTTATTACAACCAGGATTAGAGCATATCCGTACGATCAGGATCGGTTCGAAAGCTTTGGCATACTGGCCCTACCGGTTTATTTCCGATGTGGATGCCGCTGAGGTATTGCGTTTATTTGAAAAAGTGACCGCTACCGGTAAAAACTTGTCTTTTCAGGCCCATTTCAATCATCCGGTGGAACTTTCTACGGCAGCTGTATGCGAAGCTATCCGGCGGATCCGGAATACGGGCGCACAGATTCGTACCCAGTCTCCTTTATTGAGACACATCAACGATTCTCCGGAGATCTGGCGGGAGATGTGGCGGAAACAGGTCGACTTGAGTTGTATCCCTTATTATATGTTTGTGGCCCGGGATACCGGGGCTAAGCATTATTTTGAAATTCCTTTAGAGAAATGCTGGGATATTTTCCGTAAGGCTTATAGTCAGGTCAGCGGTATCTGCCGTACGGTGAGAGGACCGAGTATGAGCGACGAGCCGGGCAAAATCCAACTGCTGGGAGTGGCCGAAATCAAGGGTGAGAAAGTGTTTGTCCTGCGTTTTATCCAAGGTCGTAATCCGAAGTGGGTAGATATGCCTTTTTTTGCCGCCTATGATCCGAAAGCGACCTGGTTTAGTGAACTGCGTCCGGCTTTTGGAAAGGATTATTTCTTTTTTGAACATGAATTTCCAACTCGTCCGATGTATGGGGATGGATTTTTATTTGAATAATTTTAAACCTGTTTGTATTTTGAGCGTATAAGATTCAGCTATTCATTAAATATTAATCTTATGGACAAAATGATAAAAGGTACAGAAACAGAAAAGAGTTTGCTGAAAGCCTTTGCCGGAGAATCACAGGCAAAGAACCGTTATACTTTTTTCTCGGAGATTGCAAAGAAAGAAGGGTATGAGCAAATAGCCGGCATATTTTATGAGACCGCTTTACAGGAAGAAATGCATGCCAAACGATTCTTTAGCTACCTTGAAGGAGGAATGCTGGAAATCACAGCCGCTTATCCTGCCGGAGCTTTATTGGATACGTTGGCTAATCTGGCAGAAGCTGCCGACGGCGAACACGACGAGGCTTTCAATTTGTATCCGGCATTCGGGAAAATTGCCGAAGAGGAAGGCTTCAAAAAAGTGGCCGCAACTTTTAAATATGTGACCGAAGTGGAGAAGATGCATGAGCAACGTTACCTGAAATTATTACAAAATATACGGGATAATCTGGTCTTTTCCCGCCCGGAAGAAGTCCGCTGGTATTGCCGTAAATGCGGTTATGTACATGTCGGCAAAACTCCTCCCGAAATTTGTCCTTCCTGCCTGCATCCGAAAGGATATTTTGAACTGTTCCCCGATAACTATTAAAAAACGATTCGGTTGTATAAATCCGGCCTGTGTGAGGAATTTTTTCTTTACGCAGGTTTTTTGTTTCGAAGCGGGAGGTGAGGTCTTTAAAAATTTTCCGGTATCTTTGTAAAAATTTGAGCGGATGATAGCGGGAAATGGAACTAAAATGAAAGATAGGTGGAATATCGTTGGTTGTGTGTTATTTTGCTTTGTTGTTTTCGGTGTACAAGCACAACAGCAACATCCGGTAAATAAAAAGGCCTGGGGACTTTTCCAGCAGGCACGGGAGTCTTTTCGCGAAGGAGATAAGGAGAAAGCTTTGGGATTACTTTTGAAAGCAGAGACTTTCGATCAGGGTTTTTCACCCTTGTATCTGTTGAAAGCAGATATATACAACAAAAAAGGAGATAAGATTCAGGAAATCCGTGCTATCGAAACGGCTTTGGCTTTGGATTCTCTGAAAAGTCATCCTTATTATTATTTTATTTTGGCCGAATATTATTTCGATGAAGCCGATTACGGAAAAGCTTTGGCACATTACGGGCGGTATCTGAGTTGGGATAAACGCTTGCAGGTAAAGGCAGTGGCGGAGCGACAAATGGAAAATTGCCGGTTTGCCCTGGAGGCTTTGCGGACCCAAACCAAACAACCTCCCGAAGTGTTTTATGAGGCCGGATGCCCGGTGTATTGGCCGGCATTGGATGTGACCGGACAAACCTTCTTGTTTACCGAACAGGCCGGCGAACAAGAAACGATGTGGATGTTGCAAGGCGACAGACGCTATGCGTTGAATTTTTCCGATAGAGAAAATTATGGGGCTCCTTCACTGACAGCCGATGGGCGAATGATGTATTTTTCCAGGGAAAACGGCCGGAATAGTTTTGATATTTATGTGGCTTACCGCTTGTCGGATACGTCCTGGTCGGAGCCGGTCAATCTGGGCGCCCCCGTCAATACCGATGGCTGGGAGGCTCAACCGGCGGTATCGGCCGACGGTACACGTTTGTATTTTGCTTCTACCCGTGAGGGAGGGAGAGGGGGAAGCGATATTTGGTTTTCGTATTTGCTAAGGCGGGAGGCGGATGGACGACAGTTGTGGTCACAGCCGCGTTGCCTTTATTTTAATACCGGAGGAGATGAAATGGCCCCTTTCCTGTATTTCGATAATAAAACGTTGTTTTTTGCTTCCGACGGATATGCGGGGATGGGACGGAAAGATATCTATAAAGTGGACGTGGAACAGGTGACCCGACCGCTGAATATCGGTATTACAGTGAATACCCAAAGGGATGAATTCGGGTTTATGGTGGATGCTAGCGGTCAATGGGGATATTTTTCGTCGGATATCAGCGGGAAACGTTGTATTTACCGATATCGGCTAGGAGAAGAGGTGGCTTGTCCGCCTGCCTCTTATTTGAGGCTGTTGACTGTAAATGAAGCCGGTGAGCCGGTAATACCCGATGGGTTGACATTAACAGAAGTGGGGACCGGTGATACCCTGGCTTGTTATGACCGGGTCGATGCCCGGACGGATATGCTGGCTTGTATTCCTGTGAATAAATTATTATGGGTGAGCGCTGTTAAACAGGGCTATTTGTATTATTCGGATACCCTGCAAGTGAAAGAAAATACGAGAGAAAATCCCCGAATCTATACGCTCTGTTTAAGACCGATCCAAAAAGAACAGACATTGGTTCTCAAGGGAATTTTTTTTGATGTCGACGACTATCGGTTACGGCCCGAATCTTATCCGGAATTACGGCAATTGGTCGTGTTTCTTAAACAGAATCCTGAGGTAAAGATCGAAATATCCGGCCATACCGATAATACGGGGAGTGATCAACATAATTATCGGCTGTCGGAAAATCGGGCTTTCGAGGTGTATAAATATTTGTTCTTGAATCATATTCAGAAGGAACGGATGGAATATAAAGGATATGGCAAGGATCGCCCCTTGAGGACTAATGATACGGAAGAGGGGAGAAAGGAGAATAGGAGGACGGAGATTAGGGTAAGGTGAAAAGAGAATAAAATATACGATAGGGTATGAAAAGATATGAAGTGAGTGGGTTCGGGGTAATGGAATATGAGGAGGTTGCTTCGACCAATAGTCTGGCGGAAAAATTGCCACTGAGTGAATTGAAAGATAAACAGGTGATTTTGACCTGGCGACAGACACAGGGGCGTGGGCAGGCTACGAATCGGTGGGAGAGTGCCCCGGGAAAGAATATTTCAATGACGGTGATTTTCCGTCCGGAGCGTCTGGAGGCAGGAAAACAGTTTGCCGTGTCGATGGTGATCGCTTTGGGGTGTCTCGATTTTTTAAGCCATTATGTCGAGGGGGTGACGGTGAAATGGCCGAACGATGTGTATGTGGGGGAAAGGAAGATTTCAGGTATCCTGATCGAACACCGGGTGGCCGGAGCTCATATTCAAAGTTCGTTGTGTGGCATCGGGGTGAATATTAATCAGGAACAATTTTTATCGGACGCCCCTAATCCGGTGTCTTTATTTCAATTACTCGGTCGGGAACTTCCCTTACAGGAGGTTCTGGAAGAGCTGTTGGAATGTATCGGGAAGAGATATGAACAGATTCATCGGTATGCCGAACTGGAAAATGACTTTTTACGGCATATGTACCGGTCTACCGGAATATATGATTTTGAAGATGAACGTGGAATCTTCCGGGCTTCGGTCGGAGGAATCGATGAATATGGCCAGCTGATCCTGAAAGATACGGATGGGCGGGAAAGGGTATATGCATTCAAAGAAGTGAGATATGTCTGCTGATTTCTCCTATACGTTGCGGTCTTGTGTTTTCAGTTGTTATACCGGATTTATTCCGGAAGGGCTGGGTATGGGCTGATCAATACCTCTCTGACTTTAATCTCACTTTCTTTTCGGATTCTTTCGACCGGGGAAGTCATTTGTTTTCAGGATTGATCCAGTTTATCTATACCTGTCGTTTCTACTTTACCCGTAAGCCTTTCCGAATAAGTATGCGGAAAGATCGGAAGCAGGTTACTTTCTGAAAAATGCTTGGAAAAACCGGAAAAAACCGAAAAACCGGGTAGGGAAATCAGTAAAATTTGATTATTTTTGCATGACAGTCCAAAAAACGGTTTATGTATTGAATACAGCAGGTGCTTTTTTACGGTCGCCGATGTGCCCATTGGGATTGAAAGTCCCGTGAACAAAGCGCCCCTGGCAGTCTTAGGCTTTATATACTTTAAGTGCCGAAAGAGCACTTTGGCAACTTTATGAACCGAATTGAAACAATATGTTTTAGTGCTGAAAGGGATGGACTTAATAAACTTTATAGATAAAATTTGATGGTTGAGAATTATTCGGAAGATTCGATCAGGACGCTGGATTGGCAGGAACACATCCGGTTGCGGCCGGGGATGTATATCGGTAAACTAGGAGACGGTTCGGCGCCTGACGATGGGATTTATATTTTGGTGAAAGAGGTGGTGGATAACTCCATCGACGAATTTGCCATGGGAGCCGGTACAGAGATTACGATTAAGGTAGAAGACCGTAAGGTGAGCGTTCGGGACTTCGGTCGGGGTATTCCTTTAGGCAAACTGGTGGATGCTTCATCTAAAATGAATACCGGAGCAAAATATGATTCGGAAGCTTTCAAAAAATCTGTCGGTTTGAATGGCGTCGGTATTAAAGCGGTGAATGCTTTGTCGGAGAGCTTTGAGATTCAGTCGTTCCGGGATGGCGAGACCAAATATGTGCGTTATTGCCGTGCAAAAATTGTAGAGGAAAGGAAGATCGAACCGACTGACCAGCCGAACGGTACACAGGTAACCTTTTTCGCCGATAAGGACATTTTCGGGAATTACCATTACATTGCCGAATATCTCGAAGCGATGGTGAAGAACTATGTATTTCTGAACACCGGTTTAACCATATTCTTCAATGACCATAAATATTACTCCAAGCGGGGATTGTATGATCTGCTGATGGAAAATATGAGCGGAGAAGGCTTGTATCCGATCATCCATCTGAAAGGTGAGGATATCGAAATGGCTATGACGCACGGACGGCAATATGGGGAAGAATATTACTCGTTTGTCAACGGGCAGCATACCACACAGGGAGGAACCCATTTGAGTGCTTTCCGGGAAGCGGTGGCCAAGACGATCCGGGATTTTTATAAAAAAGATTTCGAAATATCGGATATCCGTACTTCTATTATCGGGGCGATCAGTATAAAAGTACAGGAACCGGTGTTCGAGTCGCAGACGAAGACGAAACTGGGTTCGAAAGATATAAGGCCCGACGGTCCTACCGTACGTAACTTTATCATGGATTTCGTGACCAGGGAATTGGATAATTATTTACACCGGAATCCGGATACAGCCGAATTGTTGTTACGGAAAATCGTCGAGACGGAGAAAGAACGTAAAGCCATGTCCGGTGTGCAGAAGATTGCACGCGAGAGAGCGAAGCAGGTGAGCCTGCACAACCGGAAGTTGCGGGATTGCCGGGTGCACTTCAATTCCAATCACGAACGGAAAAACGAATCTTCGATTTTTATTACAGAGGGAGATTCGGCCAGCGGATCTATTACGAAATCCCGGGATGTGAATACTCAGGCTGTGTTCAGCTTACGCGGTAAACCGCTCAATTCCTACGGGCTGACCAAAGAAATAGTCTACAAAAATGAAGAATTCAATTTATTGCAGGCTGCTTTGAATATTGAAGACGGGTTGGAAGAACTGCGGTACAACAATGTCATTGTGGCCACGGATGCCGATGTCGACGGTATGCATATCCGCTTGTTGTTGCTGACCTTCTTTCTGCAATTTTTCCCCGATCTGGTGAGGGCCGGGCATGTATACATTTTGCAAACTCCTCTGTTCCGGGTCAGGAATAAAAAAGAAACCCGCTATTGTTACTCCGATGCCGAGCGTGAAAATGCCATCCAAAAGTTAGGTCCGAAACCTGAGATTACAAGGTTTAAAGGACTGGGAGAAATTTCTCCGAATGAGTTCGTACATTTTATCGGAAAAGATATTCGTTTGGAACCGGTACGTCTTTCAAAAGGAGATTCGATCGATGAGGTGTTGAGTTATTATATGGGAAAAAATACACCGGAACGTCAGGATTTTATTATCGACAATCTGTATATTGAAAAGGATGAATTAAGGTAATTTTGAAATAGTGTTATGGGCGAGGATATAATTGACATGGATTTGAATATGGAGGGGGGACGTAAAGAAACTGACGAAGAAGGGAAAGAGATAGCGGCCGGGACCGATCGTTCGGCCTCGGAACAGACAGCGCCTTACGAGGCTGAAGCGGCAGGAACAGAACAACACATAGAAGACGACGAGGAAATCCCTCAACTGATCATGGAGCATTCGGGAGAAGAAAGTGGGAAGATTCGTTCTATTCAGCATCTGGACGGGATGTACCAAAAGTGGTTTCTGGACTATGCTTCCTATGTTATTCTCGAACGGGCCGTCCCTTACGTGAACGATGGTTTGAAACCTGTACAGCGACGGATTCTGCACTCTATGCGCGAACTGGATGACGGGCGTTACAATAAGGTTGCCAATATTATCGGTAATACCATGAAATACCATCCTCATGGAGATGCTTCGATCGGAGATGCGCTGGTGCAACTCGGACAAAAAGATTTATTGATCGATTGTCAGGGAAACTGGGGGAATATTCTGACCGGAGACGGGGCTGCTGCTCCCCGTTATATAGAGGCCCGCTTGTCTAAATTTGCCCTCGAAGTGGTATTTAATCCCAAGACAACGAATTGGAAACCTTCGTATGACGGACGTAATCGTGAGCCCATCACCTTACCTATAAAATTTCCTTTATTGTTGGCTCAGGGAGTCGAAGGGATTGCCGTCGGTCTGGCTTCTAAAATATTACCTCATAATTTCAACGAGCTGATAGATGCCTGTATCGCTCATCTGAAGCACGAAGATTTTGTGTTGTATCCGGATTTTCCTACTGGTGGAATGATCGATGTCAGCAAGTATTGTGACGGTATGCGGGGAGGAAATGTTAAAATCAGAGCGAAAATCGAGAAAGATAATAATAATAGGGCACTAAAGATTACTGAAATACCCTTCGGACGTACGACCTCGAGTTTGATCGACAGCATTATCAAAGCCAATGAGAAAGGAAAGATTAAAATCAAAAAAATCGATGATAATACGGCCCGGGATGTTGAAATATTGATTCAACTGGCCCCTGGAGTCTCTTCCGATAAGACGATCGACGCTTTGTATGCTTTCACCGATTGTGAATTATCGATTTCACCCAATTCTTGTGTCATCGAGGAGGAAAAACCCCGGTTTATGCCGATCTCCGATATTTTGCGGCAGTCGGCAGACGATACGGTTGCCCTATTGAAACTGGAGCTGGAGATCCGTTTGAAAGAATTGCTGGAAGATCTGCATTATGTGTCTCTGGAACGTATCTTTATCGAAGAACGCATCTATAAAGACAAGCAGTTTGAAGAAAGCGAAACCATGGAGTTGGTTATCGCTCATGTACACCGGCGGTTACAGCCTTTCTTACCGGAACTCTACCGGGAGGTGACCGATGACGATGTGAAAAAATTGCTGGAGATCAAGATGAAACGAATCCTGAAGTTTAGCTCTGAAGAAGCCGATCATTATATCCGGAGTCTGAATGAAGAGATTGCTGTGGTGAAACATAATATCGAACACATCATTCCTTATTCTATCGCTTATTATGAACGGATAAAAGCGAAATACGGGAAAGGACGGGAAAGGAAAACGGAAATCCGTAATTTCGAAAATATCGAAGCCGCTAAGGTCGTCATCGCAAATGAAAAGCTTTACATCAACCGGGAAGAAGGTTTTATCGGAACGGCCTTGAAGAAAGACGAGTTTATCTGCGAGTGCTCGGATATGGATGATGTGATTGTCTTTAAGAAAGACGGTACCTATTATGTGACGAAGGTGGCCGATAAGATATTCGTCGGTAAGGATGTTCAATATGTGAATGTTTTCAAAAAGAACGATAAACGTACGATTTATAATGTCGTATACCGGGACGGTAAATATGGGGCTTCTTATGTGAAGCGTTTCAATGTTACCGGTGTGACCCGGGATAAAGTGTATAACCTGACTAAAGGTACCGCCGGATCCCGGATTTTGCATTTTTCTGCCAATCCCAACGGGGAGGCCGAAGTGATTAAAGTTTGCCTGAAACCGAAACCCAGTATAAAGAAACTGGTATTCGAATATGATTTTGCTGCGCTGTCGATCAAAGGGCGTGATTCTCAGGGGAATACACTGACAAAGAACGATGTCCACAAGATCAGTGTCGTGCAAAAAGGAGTATCTACTTTGGGCGGGTGTAAAATCTGGCTGGATGAAGATGTGTTGCGTTTGAATACCGATAGCCGGGGAAAATACCTGGGAGAATTCCAGGGAGAGGACCGGATTCTGGTTGTAAATAAGAATGGTACTTACCATACGACCGATTTTGATCTGAATAATCATTATGACGAAGGATATATCGTTTTTGAAAAGTTCGAGGCCGATAAGGTTTGGTCGGCGGTTTTCTTCGATGCCGAACAGAATTATTATTACCTGAAACGTTTCCGTTTCGAGGATTGTGTGAAACTGAATTCCATCATCGGTGAGGTGGAAGGCTCCCGTTTGATCTGTCTGAGTGACGAGAGACATCCTCGTTTTGAAGTGATATTCGGTGGAAAATATGAAGCCCGGCCTGCCGATGTGATTGTGGCCGACGAATTTATCGGTGAGAAATCATTTAAAGCACGCGGTAAACGGATCACAACCTTCGAGGTGAATGAAATTCGTGAAATAGAACCTTTGCTGAAGGAAGGAGAGGCCGACGAGATCAATACGGATATCGAATTTGAAGTGACTAATCCGGAAGAGATTGCCGGCGACGAACAAATGAAGCTCGATTTTGAAAATACGGATAATCCGGATGAAATATAATGTCGGGACTATGAAGTATTTTTTAGTCGGTTATATGGCCTGCGGGAAGACCCGCAGGGGAAAAGTGATAGCGGAAGAACAGGGGGTCCGGTTTATCGATTTGGATGCTTATATTGTCGAACGTGAAAATAGGAGTATCTCTGAAATTTTTGCTGCGATCGGAGAAGCCGGATTTCGAAGGTTAGAGACTTTTTACTTAAAAGAGGTTTGTGAACTATATCAGGATTTTGTCCTCTCGACAGGGGGAGGAACCCCCTGTTTCAATGATAATATGGCGTATATGAATGCGCAGGGAATCACCTTGTTTCTGAATACGGATACGGATACGATCGTAGAACGGCTGATTCGGGGAAAACATAAACGCCCGATCGTCAGCAAGCTCGAAGACCATGAAATCCGGGATTTTGTCCTCCGGCATTTGAAAGAACGCCTGCCTTTTTATAAGCAAGCCCAAAAAATTATCGTCTAAATAGTAGAATTATTCTGTCGTTACTTATTCGTCTTCGGTGATCGGAATTGGCGAACCGGTCTGACGGTATAAAACCCGAAATCGGAATAGATAGAAAAAAATAAACCTACGTTTATTAGTGTAAATATGTATATAACTGCCTTACTTCTTTTAGGGTGAAGGGCATTTGTCAGAAATGAGATGCTCCGGGCCCGTTTTATTTTTTCTGTTAAAATATCGGATTTAAAAATAACAGTCTGTTCATGTTTTTTAGTTTTGATTATTTCTCGGAATAAGAGATGAAAACGTATATTTGTTGCACAAAGTAACCTAAAATAATTTATCATGGGAGAGCGGATTACTTTTCGGCGGAACGAAGGGCTTATTACAGTAAAGCCTTATTGGAGGGGAAATCCTGTGGTAAAGGGACGTTTTGTGAATCGGCAACATCGCTCTAAACAGGGGATCGGTAATGTTTTGAAATGGCGTTTTTCGCCCAATCCCCAACGTAAAGAGAAACGGAACGAAAATTGGGAACCTCAACTTTTTCCACTGCATAGCATACAAGGGATTAGCGGTGATGCGTTGGCTTGGTTAGGACATAATTCTTTCTTTATGCAGTTGGGGGGTAAACGGATCATGTTCGATCCGGTCTTTGGCAATATTCCGTTCGTCCGTCGTAAGAGTAAATTTCCTGCCGATCCGGATATTTTCAAAGAGATCGATTACTTGCTGATCAGCCATGACCATTTCGATCATATGGACAAACCCAGTATTACCCGTTTATATGAGAACAATCCCCGGATGAAAGTATTTTGTGGTCTGGGAATGAAGGATTTGATCCGGGGCTGGCTGCCCGATATTCAGGTGATAGAAGCCGGATGGTATCAGCGTTGGGAGGAAGGACGGTTGAAAATTACTTTTTTGCCTGCTCAACATTGGAGCAAACGTTCTTTAAACGACGGAGGACTGCGTTTGTGGGGAGCTTTTATGTTGCAGACCGATGACTTGTCGGTGTATTATGGGGGAGATACCGGCTATTCCTCTCATTTTACCGAAATAGAAGAATTGTTCGGTGCTCCGGATTATGCTTTACTGGGTATCGGAGCTTACAAACCCCGTTGGTTTATGCAAGCGAACCATATTTCGCCTTATGATTCCTTGACGGCTGCTTCGCAGATGAAAGCCCGGATAACGATCCCTATGCATTATGGGACGTTCGATTTATCCGACGAACCCCTGAGTGACCCGCCTGCTGTATTTGCCGAAGAGGCCGGCAAAAGGAATATACAGGTAAAGATTCCGGCTTTAGGGGAAATTGTAAAGCTTCGGAAAAGATGATTTATAAATTCCTATTATATGAAAACAACTTTATTACTTATCGTATCTTTTATTTTTTTAGTTATGACAGCATGTAATTCAGAGAAAAAAGAAAGTAAAATCCAGACGAAGGATGCCTTGGAAAATATTATGGGCCGGAAAAGTGTAAGAAAATATTTACCCAAACCGGTAGAAAAGGAGAAAATTGAGGTATTATTGAAGGCAGGAATGGCTGCTCCGAGTGGTAAAGATGTCCGGCCTTGGGAATTGATCGTTATCGACGACCGGGAAGTGCTCGATTCTATGGCTGCTGTGTTGCCTTATGCCAAAATGTTGAAAGAAGCTCCGATGGCTATCGTCGTTTGTGGGGATACTACTAAATCTTCTTATTGGTATCTGGATTGTTCGGCTGTTACTCAAAATATCTTGCTGGCTGCGGAAGCGATCGGATTAGGAGCTGTCTGGACCGCTACATATCCTTATGCAGATCGCATGGAAATCGTGAAAAAATATACGGGAATCCCGGAACAAATTAATTCATTGTGTGTGATTCCCGTAGGATATCCGGCTATGCCTCATAGTCCGAAAGATAAATGGGATGCTTCGAAGGTTCATATGAATAAGTGGTAGAAGAAACGTTATCCTTATACCATTCGAATGACCTGATTTGCCAATGATCTCGGGGTTAAAAGAAAAGATGTTTATATACATGTTTATCCTAAACCCAGGTATATTTTTTCTTTCTGTTCCGATTCCGGATTTTGTGTCGTCAGACCGGTTCGCCTGGACCGGTCCGTTAAGGCTTTCCTTCACTGACCGGCAGAAGCGACCGGATCCCCGAACACGAACACCGGAGACGGATAAGTAACGACAGAATAATTCTATGTTTATAAGTGTAAATATGTGTATCATTGCCTTATTTAAATACCCTTACCCTGTCGCATAAAGGTTTGTATTCTTTCTTTTGGGGTGGTTCCAGTGGTAAACCGAAAGGCATTTGTGCAATCAATTCCCAGGTGGCAATAACCTCTTCGTCGATCAGAGGATTGTAATGTTGCAGGGAGGCTCCGAATCCGGCGTCCTCGAGCATAGTCCAGACGGCCAGCTGATGCATCCCTGAGGTATGCTGGGACCATTGCGGAAATTTTTCATGATATAAAGGGAAAGCTTTCTGTAAACCTTCGATTATAGCGGTGTCCTCAAAAAATAATACCGTACCGTAACCGGCTGCGAACGATTTATTGATTTTTGCTTCGGTAGAAGCATAAGCGGCTGCCGGGATCGTCTTTTTTAGCGTATTCCGGACAATGTCCCAAAGCCGTCGATGCTGTTCCCTCAATAATAGTACCATCCGTGTGGATTGGGAATTGAAAGCAGAGGGAGTATGAAGAGCGGCAAAATCTAAAATTTCCTCGATCTCAGCATCAGGAATTGTGGTTTGATTATCTATCGCGTAATAACTTCTGCGATGCTTTAAAGCTTCTTTAAGGTTCCTTTCCATGATATTTCATTTTATGTTTACACGGTATACGTAAATTTTGCTATCTTTGTGGCGACTTTTCAAAAAAATGTTAGTTATGAAGATGATGGGTAGGATAATTTATTTTGAAGGCTAGTTTATTTTTCACTTAGCTTTCGATTCCCCCTTTTTTTATCGCCTATTGCTTTTTTAGCCTATAGCCTTTAAGCTATAGCTTTTTAGTCTTTTGTTTATAGTTTTTTTATCATGGATCTTTGGAAAAAGAAATTTATTATTATATGGTCGGGACAGTTGTTTTCTATCCTGAGTAGTGCTATTGTCGGATATTCGGTCATGTTTTGGTTGAGCATAGAGACTAAAAGTGCCGAAGTGCTATCCTATGCTGTGTTGGCGACCTTATTACCTCAGGCTTTGTTAGGACCTATAGCGGGTGTATATGTCGATCGTTGGAAAAGAAAACTGACCATGATCGCTGCCGATAGTTTTGTCGCTCTATGTTCTTTGATACTGGGAGGTTTATTCTATTTCGATCAGGCTGAATTGGGATTGATTTATTTGTTGATGGCTCTGCGGAGTATCGGAAATGCTTTCCATTCACCCGCTATGCAGGCGGCTATTCCCATGTTGGCGCCCGAATCGGAATTAATGCGGATTGCCGGAGTAAACCAGGCGTTACAGTCGGTGAGTAGTATTGCCGGACCTGCCTTAGGAGCACTTTTGATCACTTCACTGAATATGACGGTGGTGATGCTGCTGGATGTTGCAGGGGCGATCATCGCTTGTACCGCTTTGGCTTTTGTTGCGATCCCTGACCCGGTCAGGACGGAAGAAAAACGGAAACCCGGAATATGGCATGAAATGGTCGAAGGCTGGAAGGAAGTACAAAAACATCGGGGATTACCCTGGTTGATGATAATTTCCGTTGCAGTTACTTTCTTTTTAATGCCGGTTGCTGTATTGTTTCCCTTGATGACGGTAACTCATTTCGGAGGAGATACTTTTCAAATGAGTCTGGTAGAAATTGTCTGGGGTACAGGTACATTGCTCGGCGGTTTGATTCTGGGAGTCTGGAAAATAAAGATCCGGCGGGTTGGGCTGATCAATAGCTCTTACCTGGCCTTGGGAAGCTATATTCTGATATCGGGATTATTGTCTTCGGATGCTTTTGTGCTGTTTGTGTGTTTAACTATTATCGGTGGATTGGCCGGTTCGTTTTATAGTGGACCTTTTACTTCCGTTTTACAAACTTTTATCGATCATACTGCTTTAGGCAGGGTATTTTCACTTTTTGGAAGTCTGAGTTTATTACCTTCTATGATAGGTATTTTGTTGACCGGTTATATCGCCGATACGATAGGGGTAAGTAATGCGTTCTGGATTTCCGGATGTATCATTTTATCCCTGGGGGTGATTTCATTTTTCATCCCTTCAGTAATGAAACTGGAAAAACGGAGTGGCGAAGATCGTTTTTAGCACTAAAATATCGGATTTGTACGGATACAATTCGGGAAATCCGGTATCTTTGCAGGAAAGGTTTTGGTTGTTTGGAGTTCCTCTGTCATTGTAAAGAGAAAGGGAGCTTCTGTCGGAAGAAAATCCGAAGGATTTGCTGTTGAAGATTTCATCTAAAATCGAAGATGAGATAATATGTCGAACAGAAGGATAAATTTTCTCGGCAGGAACGGGGTGAGTCTCGGCAAACCGGAAGTTTTTAAACAATCATAAACTGTGTTTTAATGGTTTTCCGTTCAGGAATGAAAATGATTTGAAATAAAACCTATGCAATCGAATAAGACAACTGCCTCGCTACTACAACCGGACTTGTTTCCGGATTTTCGGACCGCTTCTTTCAGTCCTCCGAAACATTCCAGGGACTTGTGTATTCCTCAACGGAAATGGGAATTTTTATGCCATACTTTGTATCTGGGGAAATATCCTTTTCTGTTGGGGCCGAAAGGATGTGGTAAATCATCGGTGGTGATGGAATTGGCCGATGCTATGGAAATGGATTATTTCGGTTTCGATATGGGGCAGGCATTTAAGCCGAAGAAAATGTTTGTCGGTGGGTTGGTTATCGGGGATGAAGGGAAAACCCTGGCGGTCCGTTCCGAATTTTTCAAGGCTTTCACTTCCGATAGGCCTACGTTGATCTTCCTGGACGAGCTGACCCGTATCCCGATGGTGGCTGCTAATTTTCTGATGACGATTCTGGACCGGCGACAGTCGTATCTGTATGACGAGGATTCGGGTGTTCGCTATAATAAAGGCACGAATGTACAATTCGTCGCTGCCGGTAACACCGGGTTTGCTTATGTTTCTACCCAACGGCTGGACTCTGCTTTCGAAGATCGGTTTATCAAGGTACAATTGGATTACCTGACTCCCGAGGAGGAAGCGGCATTGATGATGCAGCGTTATCCTTTGGTAAAAGCTTCTGCAGCGGCTCAACTGGCAGAGATAGCCCGTTTATTGCGACAGGCCGAACAAAAAGAGGCTCTTACCGTGTCGTTGTCCACCCGGCAGGTTTTGGATGCCGCAGCCTATTTGCAGTTGGGCTATTCTGTCCGCGAGGTGGTCGAAGAGGTTATTCTGACCAATTATGTGATTGCCGGTGAGCAGTTAGTGGCCCGCTCGTTAGTACAGATGGTATGACCCGCGAAGAGATCGAATCGGTGTATAGCCGGGATGTTTTGGACCGGAATTGGTGGGGAAATTTCCCGGAACCGTTGGATTTATTGGGAAAAGATTTTCCGAAGACGGCCGATATCTATCGATTGATGCCGGTATGTGCCCGCATTGCCTTGCATATGGGAGGTGAATTGCCACGGATTATTTTTTCGAAAGAGGGGGGAGCCAGGATGGATTTCAATTCCGTGGTGATGAATCCCGAGATTCTTTCGTTGAAAGTGAGTGAACAGGTTCGGGCAGAAGTTTTTTTCGGCCAATATATTCATCAGGTCGGGCATATTTGTTATAGCCGGGGAGTATACGAAAAATACCGCTGTACACTTCAGCAAAAATATTTTATCCATCTGATAGAAGATCGTCGGATAGAAGGGAGGATTGCCCGGGTATATCCGGGATATTATTATTATCTGAACGCTGCCCGCCGGATGCAGTTTACACTGGCCTTACTGAGGGC
The DNA here is from genome assembly GCF_000980295.1 of Odoribacter sp. N54.MGS-14. NCBI lineage: Bacteria > Pseudomonadati > Bacteroidota > Bacteroidia > Bacteroidales > Odoribacteraceae > Odoribacter > Odoribacter sp. N54.MGS-14. Next base: position 64,652 of record NZ_LARL01000005.1, read on the forward strand.
TGAACAGGAATTGAAGTTTACCGATTTGGACGATGTGCGCTATAACTATCTGGCTACCCGGGTCCTTTTTCCTGAATTGCTGGAATATGAAGTGTTTAAAACCCGTTTGCTTCCTCACCGGAGCCGGTTGGGATGGATCGACGGCCTATTGGATACGATTACGGATTATGCTTCCCTGGAACCACGACAAGTGGTGGAGCTGGCACAACAAATCAGTGCCCGTTTTATAACTAAGGACGAGGAGTTACCGCCGATGTTCAATTATTATTCCAGGGTAATGATGAATCTGCCTCTGGAAGTGGAAGGAGCTCCGGTGGATATCGATGTCAAGATCCTCGACGATCTGTTTTTGGATTTGAGTAAATCGCTGGATTTGGTGCCTTGGGCCGATATCGAAGAAGATACGAAAGGAGCTTTGAAACGGGCCGGAAGTCCTGTTGCAGAACGCTATCGGGAACTGGATGCCTCTTGTGGGGTTGTAGATCCGGTCTTGATGCGGAGAGCAAGGGAATTAGCCGCTAAAATCCGGCTGAACTTTCTGACCTTTCAGGCAAAGATGAATAAAGCTTGTGTTTTTTATGAGCAGGAGAGCGGGGATTTGGATGAAGACGAATTGTATCAGGTGCATTTGAATCCTCATATTTTTATCGAGGAGTTGCCTGCCCCTTCGGCTTTGCTGGAAGTGGTGATTATGCTCGATTTATCGGGATCGATGACCGATGAAAATAAACTGGAATTGCAGTTGGTGTTATCGGTCGCTCTGGCGCTTGCTTTCGAAGCCAATCCGGATATCCGATTTTCTATTTATGGTCACCGGGTAAAGCAGGAAAGGGTTGAAATCGTCCGGTTTCATGAACCCGGGAAACGTCTGGAGATCAAAAAGCTTTTTTCTCAAGAGGGAATGTATGTCAATGCCGATGGATTTGCTATCCATTATGCTACGCAGAAATTCCGGACTACCACACAGAATAAATTACTGTTTATGATTTCCGACGGCACACCGACAGCAGCTGCCGGTAAGACCGATCCGCGGGTGCATGTCCGGGAAATGGTCCGGGAGGCCCAACGGAATGGAATCACTGTACTTTCTATCGGGATTTCGAATTTTAACCAGTCGGATATGTACGACGAATTTATTCCCTACTCCGGACCGGAAGTCACCACCCGGCTCGTCCAATGGTTAAGGCGGAAATTTGCCCATATTGCCGATGGGGCGACCTTTTAACCCGTCGTTTGTCGTTATTCGGTGACCGAATCCTTATAAAAACAGTAAAATTTGAAACTTAGAAAGGGTTTTTCCGATCTTTTTACTTTTAATCTTTTACTTTTTACATTAAATCGTTATTTTTGGAATCGTTTGAGAAAAGGAAGCATCGTTGCGCTAATTCAATTAATCATCATAATACAAACTTATGGAACAAGAAGAACAAAAGCTAAATTCGTTGCCCGATAACGCCTATCGGGAGTTGAAGCCTGGCGAAGTGTATAAACCGATTATGCCGGCTAATTCGAAACCCCGGGAAGTAACGACTTACTCGGTGGTTTTCGGTATTATTATGGCTATCGTCTTTTCGGCAGCTGCAGCTTATCTGGGACTGAAGGTGGGACAGGTGTTCGAGGCTGCTATCCCGATCGCTATTATCGCGGTTGGATGCGGAAATCTGATGAAAAAGAATAATATGCTCGGACAGAATGTGATCATTCAATCTATCGGGGCTAGCTCGGGAGTGATCGTTGCCGGAGCGATCTTTACATTACCTGCTTTGTATATTCTTGGTCTGGATGCTAAATTTTATCAGATTTTTTTATCCTCTTTACTCGGAGGATTGTTGGGTATTCTGATGCTGATCCCTTTCCGTAAATATTTTGTAAAAGATATGCACGGGAAATACCCTTTCCCGGAAGCTACGGCGACGACCGAGGTGCTGGTTTCGGGTGAAAAAAAGGGAAACCAGGCGAAATTATTGGCGGTGAGTGGATTGGTCGGTGGATTATATGACTTTTTTATCAGTACTTTCGGTTGGTGGACAGAGACCATCTCCACCCGGATCATGGGTTGGGGAGAGATGCTGGCTGAAAAAACGAAGCTGGTATTTAAAGTGAATACAGGGGCTGCAGTGTTAGGCCTGGGATATATTGTCGGATTGAAATATGCCGCTATTATCTGTGCCGGTTCGTTTACCGTGTGGTTTGTGCTGATCCCGTTTCTGAGTTATTTTGCAGATGGCCAGACTGTTGCTGTAGGAGAAGGGGTTTCTATGCTGATCCGGGACATGTCGCCCGAACAGTTATTTACGAATTATGCCCGTCATATCGGTATCGGTGGTATCGCTATGGCCGGTATCGTCGGCATTATCCGTTCGTCGGGTATTATCAAACAAGCCTTAGGCCTGGCGGTAAAGGAATTGGGGGGAAAGAAGGGAAGTGAAGAAGTCGCAGAACGTACACAACATGATCTTTCGATGAAGTTTATTCTGATCGGTTTGCTGGCGACTTTGATTACCACTTTCATTTTCTTCCAGTTCGGTGTATTGGGTAATCTCTTCCAGACCATTGTCGCCATACTGATTGTGTTTATTATTTCTTTCCTGTTTACTACGGTGGCTGCTAATGCTATCGCTATCGTGGGGACGAATCCGGTATCGGGAATGACTTTGATGACATTGATCCTGGCTTCGCTGGTTTTGGTGAGTGCCGGGTTGAGCGGAACAAACGGCATGATGGCTGCCATGGTCATCGGTGGCGTGGTTTGTACTGCTTTGTCTATGGCCGGAGGTTTTATTACCGACTTGAAAATCGGTTATTGGATCGGTACGACTCCCGCAAAACAGGAGCGGTGGAAATTTCTGGGAACCGTTGTTTCTGCCGCTACGGTGGCCGGAGTAATGATGATCCTGAATCAGACTTACGGATTTGTAGGTGAAAATGCTTTGGTGGCTCCCCAGGCGAATGCGATGGCTGCTGTTATCAAACCTTTGATGGAAGGAGGAGCGACTCCCTGGATGCTGTATTTTGCCGGTGCCGCACTCGCATTGATTCTGACCATGATCGGGGTACCTGCCCTGGCTTTTGCCCTGGGAATGTTTATTCCGTTGGATCTGAATACGCCTTTATTGATCGGAGGGCTGGTCAGTTGGTATGTATCTACCCGTAGTAAAGATGAAAAAGTAAATAAGATGCGCCGTGAACGCGGTACACTGATCGCTTCCGGGTTTATAGCAGGGGGAGCCTTGATGGGAGTTATCAGTGCCGTATTGAAATATGCCGGAGCAGATTGGTATGCTACCTGGAGCGGGGCAGAATGGCTGGCCGTTGTCATGTATGTCGTTATTATCGGTTACTTTATCTGGGATTCGTTGAGAGCCAAAGAAGAGTAAACCGGAGAGGAACCCGATAAACGAAAAATCGTAAATCGTAAATCTAAAATATAAATCATAAAGATATGGAATTAAAAGAGCGTTTTTTGAAATATGTCGGATTCGATACCCAGAGTGATCCGGAGAGTGAAACCTATCCGTCGACTGCGAAACAATTGATTCTGCTGAATTATCTGGCCGAAGAGATGAAAGAGCTGGGGTTGGAGGATGTGGAAGTCGATGCCAATGGTTATGCGATGGGTACTATTCCGGCAACTCCCGGGTATGAAGACCGGCCGGTGATCGGTTTTATCTCGCATGTCGATACGAGTCCCGATATGAGTGGGGCCGATATCCATCCCCGTATCATTGAAAATTACGATGGGGGAGATATCTGTCTGAACGAGCAATTGACGATGACGCTGGCAGATTTTCCGGAGTTGGCTTTTTTCAAGGGGCATACCTTGATCACAACCGACGGTACGACGCTGTTGGGAGCCGACGATAAAGCAGGGGTGGCAGAGATCATGACCGCTGCCGAATATCTGATGAAGCATCCAGAAGTGAAACACGGCAGAATCCGGATCGGCTTTACGCCCGACGAAGAAATCGGAAAAGGGGTAGACTTTTTTGATGTAAAACATTTCGGTGCCACCTTTGCTTATACCGTAGACGGAGGCTTTGAAGGAGAGCTGGAATATGAGAATTTCAATGCTGCCAGTGCCCGGATCGAAGTACAAGGACGCAACATTCATCCGGGTTATGCGAAGGATAAGATGATCAATGCTTTGCAGGTGGTCAACGAATTGAATAACTTATTGCCTCCTTGTCAGCGGCCCGAACATACGGAAGGTTACGAAGGTTTTTATCATCTGATCAGTATCAGGGGAGAAGTAGAAAATGCTTCCAGTGAATATATCATCCGGGACCATTCGCGGGTGAAGTTTGAAGAGAAAAAACGTTACCTTCAGGCTGCTACCGCTCTGTTGACCGGGAAGTACGGAGAAGGGGTGATCAAACTAACCCTGAAAGATCAGTATTATAATATGCGTGAAATGGTCGAACCTTATCCTGAAGTAATCGATAAAGCTTTCCAGGCGATGGAAAAGGCCGGTGTTACTCCGATCGTTCGTCCTATCCGCGGCGGTACGGATGGTGCCCGTTTGTCCTATATGGGGCTGCCTTGTCCGAACTTATTTACAGGAGGTATGAATTTCCATGGAAAATATGAATATTGCTCGCTGAATACAATGCAAAAAGCGATGCAGACGATTTTGAATCTGATCGAATTGTGGGGTAAATAATACCCGGATTCTTTGTTGAACAGCCTGCCGCATGAAGGAGAGCGTACCCATCCGGCAGGCTGTGTGTTATCCGGTTATTTTTTTAGCTGGGTTTCCAGGTAGTTTTGTAGAATCCGGGCATGGTTGTGAACAGGATCTTTCGAAGCATATAACAAGGTTACTACCGGATAAGTCCCGATTCTGGAAAGAAAATCTTTAACGGCTTGCGAGTGCTCCAACTCTTCTTTATACATCGAAGTAAATTCTTCCCAATGTCGGGAGATATCGTCATGAAACCAGGTTCTTAAACCGGGAGAGGGAGTGATTTCTTTAGCCCATTCATCGTAGGATAAACATGCTTTTTTTATCCCTCTGGGCCAGAGCCTGTCGACTAATACCCGGTAACCGTCCCCCGGTTCCGGATCGTCATATACCCGTTTTATTTTGATTTGTATCATGTTTTTTTACTGTTTTACTGATTGGAACCGAAAAAGTTATCATTAAAACGTAGGTATATTTTTTCTTTCTATTCCGATTCCGGGTTTTATACCGTCAGACCGGTTCGCCTGGACCGGTCCGGTAAGGCTTTCCTTCACTGACCGGCGGAAGCGACTGGGTCGCCAATTCCGATCACCGAAGACGAATATAAGTAACGACAGAATAATTCTACCTATAACTTGGCCCTTATCATTGTTCCAATAAACAAATACCTTCCGTCTGCTATCGGTAGGGAAGGTATGCGATTGTACAAAAGCTTGTCCTGTGGGCTGAGGGAGGCCGGACACTGGCAGGTGGCATCGGAATGGGAGAAGTATATTTTATTACTGTAACCGTTTCAACTGAAAAAGGGTGCACTTCATTGAAGCACACCCTTGATTTATTACGGTAAACTCTTGTTTTATCCGAGGAAAGAGAGCAGGATACCGGCTGCAACAGCAGAACCGATAACTCCGGCCACATTGGGACCCATGGCATGCATCAGCAAGAAGTTGCCAGGATTGGCTTCCTGACCTACAGTCTGAGATACACGGGCTGCCATCGGAACGGCCGATACACCGGCAGAACCGATCAGCGGGTTGATCTTATTCTTGGTAAACAAGTTCATAAATTTAGCCAGCAATACTCCTCCGGCACTTCCCAAAGCGAAAGCCAGGATTCCGATTACCAGGATGGCCAGAGTTTGGTAGTTCAGGAAAGCTGTTGCGGTAGTTGTCGCTCCAACCGAAACACCCAGAAAGATGGTGGTAATATTCATCAATTCGTTCTGAACAGTCTTACTCAGACGTTCTACAACTCCACTTTCACGCATCAGGTTACCTAACATCAAACAACCGATCAGCGGAGCGGCAGAAGGTAACAATAAAGATACAAAAACAGTAACGATGATCGGGAATATGATTTTTTCTGTTTTAGATACTTTACGCAATTGCTTCATGACGATCTCGCGTTCTTTCTGAGTAGTCAGCATTTTCATAATAGGCGGTTGGATGACCGGTACCAAAGCCATATAGGAATAGGCAGCCACGGCGATCGGGCCTAATAAATTGGGTGCTAACTTAGAAGTCAGATAAATGGCGGTCGGGCCGTCGGCTCCACCGATAATACCGATCGAACCGGCTTCGGCATAGTTGAATCCGAGAACCAAAGCTCCCAGGAAAGTAGCGAAGATACCGATCTGGGCTGCTGCTCCCAATAGGAAACTTTTCGGATTGGCTAACAGCGGACCGAAATCGGTCATTGCTCCTACACCGATGAAAATGACACAGGGATAGATACCCAGTTTCACTCCGAGGTAGATGTAATCCAGCAATCCGACGTTGTTGGCATTTGCAAAATCCGGCCAATGAATGTGTCCTCCTTCGAATAGTTCCGGATGATACAATCCGGCTCCCGGCAGATTGGTCAGCAACATACCGAAAGCGATAGGCAACAATAACAGAGGCTCGAACTTTTTAACGATAGCCAGATAGAATAATAAACAAGCGACAGCTATCATCACCAAACACAACCAGTTGCCCTCGACAAGGCGGGCAAATCCGGTGTCGTTCAGGAATTTACTGATGCTTTCTCCTAAACTGACTTCTTCGGCACTGGCGATAAAGGGCGTAATAGTCAGGCCCAGAAAGGCAACCAGCCGAAAGAGATATTTTTTCATTTGTTTCATTACTAACGATTTTACAATGAATTACTGCAGATCAACCAGTTTATCGTCCTGTACGACCGTCTGTCCGACAGTGACATGGATGGCTTTCACTTGTCCGTCCTTGTTAGCCATAATGTTGTTTTCCATTTTCATGGCTTCCATGACGACTAAGGTATCTCCCCGTTTCACCTGATCACCGACTTTTACGTTGATGGTCATGATCGTTCCGGGAAGCGGAGCTTTGATACTGGTGGCACTGGATGCTGCAGCAGCCGGTGCTGAAACATGTACCTGTGGGGTACCGGGAGCTGTCGATTTGCGGATAGGAGCTGCAACCGTATTTTTGCTTTCATAGCTTACATCGTAAGATATCCCGTTTACTTCTACGTTAGCTTTATGATGATCCGTTAGATTCACTGTGACGTCGTAATTATTTCCGTCGATAGTGATTTTAAATTTATTCATATGGTCAATTTATTTACTTGATAATCGTATTTCTCATGCTGTAAATTTTGGAACTCCATGGCGAATAGCGCTTTTCTACTTCCTGAATCGTGATGACATGCGGCTCTTCATCGTGGGCATCGAAGTACAGGTGCATAGCCATGGCTATGGCTGCTTGTTCGTGAGGCGTCGGATGGGTTTCTGTCGTCCTTACGGTCGCTTCTTCAGAAGCCCCTTTCGAGTGGCCTGTGATGCCATTGATGATTTTGGTTTGCAAACCAATTACCCAAATCAAAACAATAAGCAGTAAAAATACAGTTCCGATTCCCATTCCCGTGACCAGGAGCGCATAGCCCCAGTCGATTGCTAACATGGTCATAATTATAAAGGTATATTAGAATGTTTCTTCATCGGGTTAGTGACACGCTTCGTCTGTAAAGACTGGAAGGCCCGGATCACACGGAAACGGGTGTTGCGTGGTTCGATCACATCGTCGATATAACCGTAAGAAGCTGCTTTGTAAGGATTAGCGAATGCATGATTGTATTCTTCCTCTTTCTCTGCGATAAATTTAGCTTTTGCTTCCGGATCGGTGATCGCTGCTACTTCCTTACCGTATAGTACTTCGATAGCACCTTTGGCACCCATCACGGCAATCTGGGCTGTCGGCCAGGCGTAGTTGAAGTCGCCGCGAAGTTGTTTACAGGACATCACGTCGTGTGCTCCTCCGTAGGATTTACGTAAAGTAACGGTTACTTTAGGAACGGTAGCTTCGCCGTAAGCGAACATCAATTTGGCTCCGTGGGTGATGATGCCGCCGTATTCCTGCACACGGCCCGGTAAGAATCCCGGTACGTCTACCAACGTCAGGATCGGAATATTGAAACAGTCGCAGAAGCGAACGAAACGAGCTGCTTTACGCGATGATTCGATATCAAGTACTCCGGCATAGAAACTAGGCTGGTTGGCGATAATACCCACAGAACGTCCTCCCATCCGGCAGAAACCGACGATGATATTCCGGGCATAACGTTTGTGTACTTCGAGGAATTTGCCCTGGTCTACGATTGCTTCGATTACTTCCAGCATATTGTACGGCAGATTGGGATTATCCGGAATCAGGCTGTTCAATTTGTCTTCCAGACGATCGATCGGGTCGTTGCATACCATCATCGGCGCTTCTTCGAGGTTGTTGGAAGGCAGATAAGAAAGCAGATCACGGATCAGAGAAATACCTTCTTCTTCGTTTTCTACCATAAAATGAGAAACGCCCGATTTGGTCGAGTGAACTTCTGCACCTCCCAGGTCTTCTGTACTGATATCTTCGCCGGTAACGGTTTTTACCACCTTCGGTCCGGTAACGAACATGTAAGAACTCTGATCGGTCATCAGGATGAAATCGGTCAGGGCAGGAGAGTATACGGCTCCACCGGCACAGGGGCCGAAAATAGCGGATATCTGTGGAATAACCCCGGAAGCTAGGATGTTACGCTCGAAAATTTCAGCATATCCTGCCAATGAATTTACGCCTTCCTGAATACGTGCACCACCGGAATCGTTCAGTCCGATGATCGGAGCTCCTACCGTCATCGCTTTGTCCATGACTTTGCAGATCTTCTGAGCCAACATTTCTGAAAGTGCTCCTCCGAATACGGTAAAATCCTGTGCAAATACAAATACGATACGTCCGTTGATCGTTCCTTGTCCGGTAACAACTCCGTCTCCGAGGAATTTTGTCTTTTCCATGCCGAAATTATTACACCGGTGTGTGACGAACATATCGAATTCTTCGAAGCTGTCTTCGTCCAGCAACATGGCGATTCTTTCCCGGGCTGTATATTTACCCTTTTTGTGCTGAGATTCGATCCGTTTTTCGCCTCCGCCCAATTTCGCTTGATTTCGTAAGTCGATAAGTTCTTTGACTTTATCTTGATTTGTGGCCATAAAATTTTAAATTTACTTTTAAATATCTAAAATGCCTAAGCTTTGAAAACATCGAAAGCGCCAAAAGGACACTGCTTTAAAATGCCTTTCTGACGTTTTCAATCATCTTTGACGCTTTTGACGTAATTATTTTTTACCGCAAAGTTCTGTCAGTACCCGATTGGTTGATTTCGGGTGAAGGAATCCGATTTGAAGTCCTTCTGCTCCGGTACGGGGAGCTTTGTCGATTAACTGACAACCGGCTGCTGCTGCTTCGTTTAAAGCTTCGGCTACATCTTCAACGGCAAATGCCATGTGGTGCATACCGCCACCATTTTTTTCTACAAATTTCCCGATAGGACCTTCAGGATCGGTAGATTCCAACAATTCGATTTTTGTCTGACCTACTTGAAAGAAAGCTGTTTTTACTTTCTGATCTTTTACTTCTTCTACTGCATAGCATTTCAGTCCTAATACATTTTCATAAAATGGAATAGCTTCTTCCAGACTTTTGACGGCAATACCGATGTGTTCGATATGAGTTGGTTTCATGATCAATAAATTGATTTGTTAATAAATTGTATTTTAAAATGTTTGATTTTCATCGTTTTATGTTGTATAACATATTTTTTTACGCACTCAAACGTCTTTTCGAAAACGTTGTTATTGCAAAAAGCGTTCCAAAATTACGTATTGTTCTTACGATTATCAAGCAAAATCGGAAGATTATTTTCAGTTTTTCATGTTTAGAACAGTTTTAAATAACAGACGATACATTTTCAGGTTTGAGGGGATTCGAAAGGGAAAACCGAAAACTTTTCGATAGGAAAAACGTATAAAATTTGAATCTTCTTTCAAAAAAAGAGTAGGACAAAAGACTTTTTGAAAGAAGAAATAATATTTAAATCTTCAGATTATGAACAAACAGAGATTTGCTGTCATTATTGTGGCTCTCATCGGCTTGATAGCTACTTTTTTACCTTGGTATAAAATTGTACAATTGGGAACAATATCCGGAATGTCTTCGTCGGGCTGGTTTACCTTTATCATGTTTATCATAGTGATTATTCTGGCTTTGAGAAAGGATCTGCATGAAGATCTTTCGATGGGAATTTCCTGGAGCATTACGATTTGTAGTTTACTGGCATCGTTCGTCGTTTTGTGGAAAATTATCGATGTCTGGTTTGCCCAGGAAGGAATGTTTAGCCTTGGTGGCGGTATGGAGGGAATATTGGGAAGTCAGGTCAGTATCGCTTACGGAGCCTGGATTGTTACTATCGCCGGGATCTGTGTCCCGTTTGCCGGTTATTTGTTCCGCAATAAATCCTTTCGGCGGGTTTGAGAGAAATTTTTTACTTTTTGCCTTTCCCCTTTTGGCTTTTTTCTTTATCTTGTGACACTTTTTAAACCGTACTTACTAAAAATTGAAAGATATGTTTGAAACAAGTGTTTACAAAAACAGACGCGCCCGTCTGAAAGAAAAAGTGAAAAGTGGTTTGGTGTTGATCCTGGGAAATGGGGAGGCCCCGGCTAATTATACGGATAATACTTATAAGTTCCGTCAGGATAGTTCGTTTCTCTATTTTTTCGGTCTGAATCAACCCGGTTTTGCAGGAGTGATCGATATCGATTCGGGGGATGAATATCTGTTCGGGAATGATGTGGATATGGATGATATTATCTGGATGGGACCTCAACCGAGTGTAAAGGATATGGCAGCCCGGGCCGGCGTGTCGAAGACCGCTCCTTTTGCCCGGCTGGCGGATTGTATGAAAACGGCGATTTCTCAGGGACGCCGGATTCATTTTTTACCTCCTTATCGTTTCAGGAATATGCTCTTGCTCGAAGAGTTGTTGGGTATCCGGCCTGCTTTGGTGAAAAATTATGCTTCGCTGGAACTGATCAAAGCTGTGGTCGATCTCCGCTCGGTAAAAGAACCTTGTGAAATCGAGGAAATCACCAAAGCTTGTAATATCGGTTACGAAATGCATACAGCTGCTATGCGGAATTGTAAACCGGGAGTCAAGGAACAATATATTGCAGGGCTGATCGAAGGAATTGCAGCTTCGTACGGAAGTATGGTGTCGTTCCCTGTGATCCTGTCGCAGAACGGTGAAACACTCCATAATCACGATCATAGCCAGATCCTTCAGGAAGGACGTATGATGCTGACGGATGCCGGAGCAGAAGAAGTGTCCCATTATTGTTCGGACTTTACCCGTACGGTTCCGGTCGGTGGGAAATTCCTGACCCGCCAGAAAGAGGTTTATAATATCGTATTGGCTGCTAATAACAAAGCGATAGAGATAGCTAAACCCGGGGTGACTTATCAATACGTGCACCTGGAGGTATGTAAGGTGCTGGCACAGGGTTTGAAAGATCTCGGCCTGATGAAAGGAGATGTAAACGAAGCGGTTGCTGCCGGGGCGCATGCCTTATTTATGCCTCACGGACTGGGACATATGATGGGATTGGATGTACATGATATGGAAGACTTGGGACAGATCTATGTGGGATATGACGATGAAACCCGGCCGATCGACCAGTTCGGAACTTCATCGTTGCGGATGGGGCGCCGGTTGCAGGAGGGATTTGTCATTACCGATGAACCGGGATGTTATTTTATTCCGGCATTGATAGACCAATGGAGAGCACAGGGGATGCATAAAGAATTCCTGAATTATGACAAGATCGAAACATTCAAGGATTTCGGAGGTATCCGTTTGGAAGATGATATCCTGATTATTCCCGGAGGTTCGCGCTTCCTGGGAGATAAACGTACTCCGATTACTGTCGAAGAAGTTGAGGAGATTATGCGTTAAGGGGTGTTTTTTTTAATCTGATATTCAAATTAGAGGTTAAATATTTTTATTTGCAAAATAATATTTAAAATCGTAAGGATGCATAGAAGTTTTTCTATGCACCTTTTTTATGGTTTTGTGTAAATCAGATGTAAATGGAAAAATGGTAGAATTATTCTGTCGTTACTTATTCGTCTTCGGTATTCGTGTTTGGTGACCCGGTCGCTTCTGTCGGTCGTCTGGCTCTTTCTTTCACTGACCGGCGGAACTCCTCACTCCGCAAAAAACTTTACGTTACGTTTCCGTCAGACACCACCGGTCGGACGTTCAGAAAAAGCAAGACGACACTCGCCAGAGCTCCAATGGTCCCCGAACACGAATACCTTCGACTCCCGTCATCACTGCCTGGCAAGCTAAACCGGACCTGAAAACCATAAATTTCAACGAAAAAAGATTTTCCGGTAAAGTAACCCAACTATCCATAATCCGATAGAGGTGAGCCGGTATTTTATTCTATAAAATTTTTCTAATTCTTCCTTTGCCAGGTCGTGTTAACGTGAGATGCAGGGTTTTGTGGCGGAAGACCATTGGAGCAGGAACGAGTGTCCGGTTAGGTTTTCCGAACGCCCGACCGGTGGTGTCTGACGAGCTTGCGAGGAGTTCCGCCGGTCAGTGAAGGAAAGCCTTAGCGGACCGGTCCAGGCGAACCGGTCTGATGGGATAAAACCCGGAATCGGAATAGAAAGAAAAAATAAACCTACAATTAAACGATAATATCCCGTCTGCTTATCGCCAAAAATCAAAGGGGCGGTACCCTGGGGGGCGATTTATCGAAGATGGGCTCGACTATCTTTCCGGAAGCCGCTTTGAATGGTATATTGATGACCGCTGGGGAGAACAAGTATTTAAAACGGATGAAATCGGTATCTACGGTGGTTGGGACGATTCGTTTAAGCAAACGAAATGTCGGTCCCGAGCTTATGTATGGGGAATATTCGTGGATGGAAAAGAAGTGGAACGGGGGGACACCGATGTTGATAAAAGTAGGAAACTTTTTTCTTGTAAATCTTTTCTGTGAAGGGAAAAAACACTAATTTAGGCGTCTCTTTGGGATTGAAATAAAGTAAAACATAAAATATTGAATCTATGAAGTTTGTCGTATCAAGCAATACATTGCTGACCCGTTTGCAAGCGGTAAGTAAAGTGATCGGTGGAAAGCCCGTACAACCTATTCTGGATAATATCTTGTTGGTGGCTACCGAAGGTGTCTTATATGCAACAGCATCTGATAAAGAGACGACCATGGAAGCCCGGATAGAATTGGAAAGTCTGGAAGAAGAAGGTAAAATAACGATATCTGCCAAAATATTGCTGGATATTTTGAAGGAATTTCCCGAACAACCGTTGACATTCGAAATCAATACGGAGACCAATGAGGTGAAAATTATTTCCGAGAAGGGAGAGTTTTCTGTGCCGGGAGAAAGTGCCGAAGATTATCCGATACAGGCAGCACTCAACGATAGCAGCAACGACCTGACCTCTAAATGCGGTTTGATTCTGGAAGGAATTGTGAAGACGATATTTGCAACGGCCAACGACGATCTGCGTCCGGTTATGAACTGTATCCTGATCGAAATGAACGAAGATAATTTTACCTTTGTCGCTTCGGATGCTCACAAATTAGTTCGTTACAAACGGTTCGACGCCAAAAGTGAAAACGGACAGTTCTCTTTGATTTTACCGAAGAAACCAGCCTTGATGCTGAAGAATATTCTGCCGAAAGACGACTCGGAACTGAAGATCTCTTTTAACGATAAAATGGCTTGCTTCGTATTCGGTGATTATAAAATGACTTCTACTCTGGTCGAGGGACGTTTCCCGAATTATAATTCGGTTATCCCGCAGAATAACCCGAAAAAGATTATCATTGAAAAGAAAGAGCTTTACAATTCTTTACGCCGGGTGTCTGTCATGGCCAATCAGGCTAGTAATCTGGTGAAATTCGATGTTGCAGAAGGAAAAATCGTCATTTCAGCCCAGGATATGGATTATTCGATGTCGGGACACGAAACACTGACTTGTCAGTATGAAGGCGAGAACATCGCTATCGGTTTCAAATCGCCTTTCGTCCTTGAAATTCTCTCTAATATCGAATCTGAAAATGTGGTGCTGGAGTTATCCGATCCGACTCGTCCGGGATTGTTCCTGCCGTTTGAAAACGAGGACAACGATGAAGATTTGTTGATGCTGCTGATGCCGATGATGGTGTAACGGAAAGACTTATCCGATAGAATAGTAAAGGTAAAAATGAAAGATAAAGAGTCGTTTGATTGGTTTTTATAGTAAATCGAACGGCTCTTATGATTTATGGGTAGGAAAGTGTTGCTTGTCCTTGTCCTGCTACGGAAGAGATTATAAATTTTGAAGTATATGAAACTGAATTTAGCTAATCCCATCGTTTTTTTCGATCTGGAAACCACGGGAATCAATATTGCTAAAGACCGGATCGTGGAAATTTCGGTATTGAAAGTGTATCCGAACGGTAAGGAGGAACAAAAGACCATCCGGGTGAATCCGGGAATGCATATCCCCGAAGAAGCGTCTGCTATTCATGGCATTTACGATGAAGATGTGAAAGATGCTCCGATGTTCAAGCATATTGCCCGCGAATTGGCGCATTATATCGAAGGATGTGATTTGGGAGGATATAATTCGAATCGTTTCGATATCCCCTTATTGGCAGAAGAATTTTTGCGTGCGGAGGTGGATTTCGATATGAGTAAACGGAAGTTTGTAGATGTACAAACTATTTTCCACAAAATGGAACAGCGTACCCTGTCGGCTGCCTACCATTTTTATTGTGATAAATGTCTTGAAGATGCCCATACGGCTGCAGCCGACACGATGGCTACCTATGAGGTGCTGATGGCCCAGCTGGATAGATATGGGGAAAAGCTGGAAAATAATATCGATTTCTTAAGTAAGTTTTCTACCCAAAACAAGAACGTCGACTTTGCCGGTTTTATTATTTATGACGATAAAGGGGTAGAAGTGTTTAACTTCGGTAAGAATAAAGGAGTGCCTGTAGAGAAGGTGTTGAAAGAACAACAGGGATATTATGATTGGATGATCAAAAGTGATTTCCCACTTTATACCAAAAAGGTGTTGACTAAGATTAAACTGAGAAGTTCCGGGTTAGTAAAAGGGGTGTAGCTTCCTGTAGGAACGAAACCGGAAACGGGAGATATGGGTGAACTGGTAAGGAAGGAATTAAAAAGTTTTTTTGCCTCGCTGTCAGGCTATGTGGTGTTGGTGTTTTTTCTGCTTGCTAATGGTCTGTTTTTGTGGATCATTCCGGGAGGATATCATATTCCGGCAAGTGGCCTGGCCGACATGCAGGCTTTTTTTACCCTTGCTCCGCTTTTGTACCTTTTTCTGGTTCCTGCTCTTTGTATGCGCCTATTTGCAGAAGAAAGGCGTACCGGTACGCTGGAGTTACTGCTTACCCGCCCGCTAACTACCTGGCAGATTGTCGGAGCAAAATATCTGGCCGGATTTCTGTTGGTGCTCTTTTCGATATTACCTACCCTCGTTTATCCGGTCAGTTTATGGTTTTTAGCCCAGCCGGTCGGACATATCGATGTGGGAGGAATTATAGGTTCGTATATCGGGTTGATTTTCTTATCCGGCATATATGTGGCTGCCGGGGTTTGGGCTTCGGCTTTGACCGAAAATCAGATTATTGCTTTTCTCTACACCCTGGTGGTGGCTTTTTTGTTGTATACCGGTCTCGACTTTATAGCCGGTATTCCTTTGTTTGAAGATTATCAGACTTCGATTCAGTTTTGGGGAATTCATTTTCATTATGAGCCCATGTCGCGGGGGGTCATCGCTTTTAGCGATGTCGTTTATTTTGTCTCCTTCGTTTTTCTTTTTCTGTGGGCTACCGTACGGCGGTTTCACGGAATACGGTTAGGCGGGGGCTATGTTATAATAGCTTTTGTGGTTTTGAATCTGGCTTGTACCCGGGTTTACCTGAGGGCGGATATTACCGATGATAAGCGTTATACGCTTTCCGAATCCACCTGTTCGTTGCTCCGGGGAATCGACCGGGGAGTCAGTGTAGATATTTTTTTGGGTGGAAAATTACCTGCCGGTTTGCAAAAATTGCAATATGCATTGACCAGAAATCTCGAAGAATTCCGCCGGCTTTCGGGAAATAATTTCCGTTATCAGCTGATCGATCCTACGGAAATACAGGATCCTGAAGAGAAAAAGGCTTTAGTAAAATACCTGGCAGAACGGGGAATCCTGCCGATAAATCTGAATCGCAGAAGTGAAGACGAGACTTTATCCCAGCAGATCATTTTTCCCGGATTAATCATTTACGATCAGGAAACTGAAGTAAGTGTCAATTTATTACAGAATGTGCCCGGAAATAGTGCAGACGAGAATATCAACCATTCTATCGAGGCATTGGAATATGAATTGACAAAAGCGATTCGGTTACTGATACAGAAACAAAAAAAAGTAGTCGGTTTTTTGGTAGGACAGGGCGAATTGACTTATCCGGAAGTGATGGATATGGCGAAGACACTTTCCTATTATTATCAGGTCGATCTGGTGAGTTGTGATAGCCTGGCGACCGACTTGAAACGCTATGCTGCTTTGATTATCGCTAAACCGACGAAAGATTTTTCTGAGCGGGATAAATACGTTATCGATCAGTATCTTATGCATGGTGGACGGTTACTATGGTGCTTGGACGAAGTGGATGTAGATCACGAAGTGTTGAAAAATCAGGAGACTGTACCTGCTGTTTATCGGCCTTTGAATGTGGAAGATATGTTGTTCCGCTATGGGGTAAGGATAAATCCTGATCTGGTATTGGATGGAAATTGTGTGCTGATTCCTGTGATTACCGGGATGAACGGGACGACTCCCGACTATAGTCCGGGTTGCTGGTATTATTCGCCCTTATTACTCGCCCGCGGACAACATCCGGTAACGGCCGGATTGCAACCGGTACGGGTGGATTATGCCAACAGTATCGATACGGTGGGAAAAAACGATGGACTGAAAAAGACCGTATTGTTGTCCACTTCCTCTTATGCGGCTGTTATGAAAACTCCTTGCCCTGTATCGTTGTCGATAACCGAGGAGAAGATGACTCCCGATCGGTTCAATCGTCGGTTTGTACCGGTAGCAGTAGCTGTCGAGGGAAATTTTACTTCTCTGTTCCAGTACCGGAATCGGGAAGAAGTGGCGGGACAGCCTTTTAAAGCACAGAGCGGTTATAGTCGGGTGATCGTAGTAGCTGACGGGGAGGTGATCCGTAATCAGGTGAGAGGGGTGGGGGAAAATGCCCGGATCGTACCCTTGGGCTATGATGAGTATAGCGGACAGATGTACGGAAACCGTGATTTTATTCTCAATTGTGTCAATTGGTTGTGTGATGATGAGGGATGGATGCAGCTGAGAGGACGGAATTTGTCCTTATATCTATTGGATAAAACCCGGCTGAAAGCGGAACGTACTTCGTGGGAAATGCTGAATTTATTATTCCCTATATTTATCGTCGCTGTTGGGGGAGGAATCTTTGCCTGGGGAAGAAAATCAAGAAACCGGAAGAGGGGTTCTACCCGTTTTAACGATTTAAGATAGAAATTTCCGATGACTTCTATTCAACTTTTTTTAGTGAAAACCGTATAAAAGAACAAATGAGGTTTTTACTGGTTTTTCCCATAAAAAATATTTTTTAACTTAATAGGGGAGGGTTTGGCTTATCTTTTGATAGAAGAGAGGCGTCTTTGTGAATGAATTTAAAAAAAAGAAAATAAATCGAGAATCATGAAATTGAGATTATTTATTTTGTCGGGTTTGTGTGCTTGGATCGGTGTTTCCTGTGGAGGAAAAAAAGAAAATACCGGCCAGGAAAGTATTCGTCCGGTACGGGTGGTAAAAGTAGAATCACTGGGAGCTATGCAAAAAATGTATACCGGAGTGGTACAGGCTGAAGAATACAGTAAACTGGCATTTAAGGTTTCCGGGCCGTTGGTTGAAATGAATGTGGATGCAGGACAGAAGGTGAAGAAGGGGACAGTCATCGCTGCTGTCGATCCTTTGGATTATAATTTGCAATTCGAAGCCAATAAGGCGGCTTATGTCACCTCCAAATTGCAAATGGAACGAAATAAGAAGTTGTTGGCGATGCAGGCGATCTCTAAACAGGATTATGAAATAGCCGAAGCGAACTATGTAAAAGCCAAATCGGCCTACGAGACTTCGCAGAATACATTGGCCGATACAAAATTGAGAGCACCGTTCGACGGTTTTGTAGAACAGAAATATGTTGAAAATTATCAAAAAGTGCAGCCGGGAGAATCGATTATAAAATTGGTGAATCCGGATAAATTGGAAGTCGGTTTTATCCTTCCCGAGACTAATGTCAGGTTGACCCGTGAAAAAATGCAAGTGGCGGTCGAATTCGATACTTACAAAGGCAAATGGTTTAAGGCAGAGGTGAAAGAATTTGTGGATGCTTCTCCCGACGGGAGTGGGATACCTGTGCGACTGGCCATTACCGACAAGAGCTTTAACCGCGATGTGTATAATATTTATCCGGGTTTCTCTTGTAAAGTGATCCTGAGTATCGATAATGAGACCGGAAAAGGCTATACTGTGCCGTTAAGTGCTGTATTTAAAGATTTAAAAACTGACGAAACTTCGGTTTGGTTGTATCATACAGCCGATGAGACGGTCAAAAGACAAAAAGTCACTACCGAGCAATTGTTGGGGACAGATCGTGTTTTGGTGACCGAAGGATTGGAAGCCGACGATATTATCGTGGTTGCAGGAGTGAATTATATCGTTAATGGACAGAAAGTTGCCGTTATTGAAAATTAGAAATTAAAATTGAAACCATATTGATATGAATATAGCAAAGTATTCATTGGATAATCCGAAGGTCATCTACTTTTTTCTCTTCGTCATGTTGATCGGAGGGGTGATTTCTTTCGGTTCGCTGGGGAAAAAAGAAGATTCGCCTTTTGTGATTAAGACAGCCGTATTGATTACTCAGTATCCGGGAGCTTCTCCGAAGGAAGTGGAACAACTGATCACAGAGCCGATTGAAAGGGAGATTCAGTCTATGCGGCGTGTCTATAAGATCAAATCCGATTCATATTACGGTATGTCGAAGATCAATATCGAATTGAGTCCCGCAACTCCGCCCGAAGAAATGCCGCAAATGTGGGATGAACTCCGGCGTAAGGTATTGAATGTTCAGTCGCAATTGCCTCAAGGGGCATCCGATATTAAAGTTTCCGATGATTTTGGAGATGTTTTCGGTATCTATTTCTCTCTGACAGCCGACGAAGGATTTAGCTATCATGACCTGAGGGAATGGGGACAACGGCTGAAAACCGAGTTGGTTACGATCGAAGGTGTGCAGAAGGTGGCCCTGTTCGGAGAACAGACCGAGGTGGTCAATGTTTTTATTTCTATGTCGAAACTGGCCAATTCGGGGATCAACCTGAATTCGTTGATGCAGACCATTAAATCACAGAATTCGTTGATCAATACCGGAGAAAAGAGAGCAGGAAATATCCAGCTCAAGATTCTGGCTGAAGGAACGTACAAGAATCTGACCGATATCAAAAATCAGTTGATTTCTACCGAGACCGGGCAACAAATCCGTTTAGGAGATATTGCTGTGATTGAAAAAGGATATATGGAACCGCCCAGTACCCTGATCCGGGTAAATGGCAGGAAAGGGATCGGTATCGGAGTTTCTACGGCACCCGACTATGATGTGGTGAAGGCCGGAGAGGCTGTGCGGTTGAAGTTGGCACAACTGGAAGAACAAATGCCGGTAGGGATCGAAATGGTGACGCTGTACCCCGAGGATCAGATCGCCCGGGAGGCGAACAACGGCTTTATCCTGAATCTGATCGAGTCGGTGGTGATCGTGATTTTTATCATTCTTATCGTCATGGGAGTCCGGGCCGGTATTCTGATCGGTAGTTCGTTGATATTTTGTATCGGAGGAACACTGTTGATCATGCAGTTTATGGGAGTAGGATTGAATAGAACTTCCTTGGCTGCTTTTATTATAGCCATGGGGATGTTGGTGGATAATGCTATCGTGGTCACCGATAATGCACAAATAGCGATCAAGCGGGGAATACGCCGCCGGCAAGCCTTGATAGACGGGGCTACTACGCCTCAATGGGGATTGCTGGGGGCTACGATGATCGCCGTATTCTCTTTTCTGCCTTTATATCTGGCGCAATCTTCCGTAGCGGAAATGATCAAACCTTTGTTTATTGTGTTGGCCGTTTCTTTGTTACTTAGTTGGGTGCTGGCGTTGGCTCAGACAACTGTTTTCGGAAATTTCATTTTGAAAGAAGGTTCCGGTGAGACTGGAAAAGATCCGTACGATACTCCTTTTTACCATAAATTCGGTAAATTCCTGCGTTTGCTGATCCGCTTCAAGGGGACGACGATGTTAGTGATGGTGGGGTTATTTATGCTGGCGATGACGATTATGGGGTTGATGCCCCAGAATTTCTTCCCTAATATGGATAAACCCTATTTAAGGGCCGATTGCTTTTTACCTGAAGGATACAGTATCCGGGAGACAGAAAAAGAAATGGGAAAGATCGAAGAGTTTTTGTTACAACAGGAAGAAGTCGTGAATGTATCGGCTACATACGGAAGCTCACCACTTCGTTACTATCTGGCCAGTACTTCTTTCGGTCCGAAATCTAATTTCGGTAATTTCCTGGTCGAAGTAAAAGATAAAAAATATACGGCTCAGGTAGAAGAACGCCTGAATAAATATGTCCGTGAAAACTATCCGGATATCCTGATCCGTTCCTCTTTATTTAAGCTTTCGCCGGCAGTGGAAGCGAATATTGAATTCGGTTTTATCGGAGAGAATATCGATACGCTTACGATGTTGACGGAGAAGGCAATGAGTATCATGCACGAATGTGATATGGTTACCGATATCAAAAATAGCTGGGGAAATAAAGTACCTGTCTGGGAGCCGGCTTATTCGCAGGAACGGGGACAACGGCTGGGGATTACCCGGCAGGCAGTGGCCTATGCCCTGAAAATTGCAACCAACGGTTTGCCTTTGGGCGATTATCGGGAGAAGGATTTGTTTATGCCTATTTTGCTGAAAGAGGAAAATATCGAATCGTCGAATATCGATAATATGAAGACCTTACCTGTATTTTCCCAGTCGGGATATGCCGTCCCTTTGGCTCAGGTGGTGGACAGCTTTGCCTTCGGATATAATTACAACGTAATTAAGCGTTATAACCGCGATAAGGTGATGATGGCACAATGTGACTCCAAACGTGGAGCCAATACGATGGCAGCTTTTGCGCAGGTAAAAAAAGCGATTACCGAGGGTATGGATATCCCTCAGGGTTACCGGATGCAGGTCTTCGGGGAAAATGAAACTCAGGAAGAGTCGAATTCGGCTATGGCTGCCAATTTACCGTTGACCTTTATCCTGATGTTCATCGTGTTGTTGTTTTTGTTTAAAACTTATCGTAAACCGACGATCATTTTGTTGATGGTGCCCCTGATCTTTATCGGAGTTGTCTTCGGATTGGCTGTAACCGGGAAAATGCTCGATTTCTTTGCAATCCTGGGGGTATTGGGGTTGATCGGTATGAATATCAAGAATGCTATTGTGCTGGTAGACCAGATCGGTATTGAAGAAGAGAAAGGTACTCCCCGGCTGGAAGCTATTATCGAAGCTACAAAGTCGAGAATTGTGCCGGTAGCGATGGCTTCGGGGACGACGATACTCGGTATGCTGCCTTTGCTGTTCGATGCTATGTTCGGCGGAATGGCCGCTTGTATCATGGGAGGATTATTGGTGGCCAGTCTGTTGACTATTTTTGTTTTACCTGTTACCTATAGTTTGTTGTTCCGGGTGAAAGTGACAGATACCCCTGAGGTAAGAATGAATGAGGAATAATAAAAAGAATGGATAAAAATAAACGGAATGAAAAAAATATATTTAATCGTCGGAGCAATGCTTTGGGGTGGAATAGTTGACGCCCAGACGTTGTCGGTGGAACAATACCGGCAAAAGGTGTTGGAATATAATCAGGATATCCAAAAGTCCCAACAGGCTGTAAACGGGGCTTTATATTCCCTGAAAGGAATTAGAACGGGCTTTTTTCCGAAATTGGATATTACCGGAAACTATTCCTATCAGTTGGAGAAGGTGGAGTTCTTGCCCGGAACCGACCTGAAACACGATAATTATGGAGTAGAAGCCGGATTGGTACAGAATGTCTATTCCGGGAGCGCTGTCCGGAAACAATATGATGTAGCTAAATTGCAACATGCTATTGCTCAGTTGTCGGTAGAACATACAGTGGATAACATGATTTATGCCGCCGATGTCAGCTATTGGTCGGTGGCCGCAAACCGCAATCTGTATGAGCTTTCAGAACAATTCGTTCAGATTGTAAGGGAATTGTATGAGATTGTAAATAAACGGTTTGAAGAAGGAGCTATCAGTAAAACAGATGTATTGATGGTGCAGAATCGTTTGAAAGAAGCTGAACTACAATTGAATACGAATTCGACGAATTATAAGACAGCACTGCAATCTTTGAATATTATGATGGGAGTGGAGCCGGATGCTGCTGTAGTTTTGACCGATTCTATTCAAAAAGTGCTTTGGGTTCCTAAGCAGGAAGGGTTGAATAAGGCCCTGGAAAGAAGAGCCGACTATCAATCTGCCATTATGGGGATAGAGATGGCGAAATTGCAGACCGATATGGCCCGTTCGAAGTATTTGCCCCAATTGGCTGTCGGTATAAAAGAAAAATACGGAACGACTTTGTTGAATGTGGACGGAAAGGCTCAATGGGCGACTACGGCTTATGCACAAATCAATATACCGGTGTTCCATTGGGGAGAAATGCGGCAGAATGTGAGATTGAGCCGGACTCAGGAATGGACCAAAGAACTGGAAAGAAGCCAGCTCAAGGACCAGGTAAGTAAAGAGCTGAATAATGCCTGGGTGAATGTGATCGAAATATCCAAAAAGCTGGAGATCGTATATTCTTCTCTCGATATAGCAAAGGACAACCTGACGTTGAATACGTTTAGTTATAATGAAGGGAAACTGCCGATTATCGATGTGTTGTCGGCCCAGGTGAGCTGGTTACAGGCGTATACCAATGTGGTTTCTGTCAACTATCAATATAAAGTAGCCTTGGCCGAGTATGCCAAAGCTTTGGGGGGAACGGACCGTTGAGTCTGTCAGGAATAACGGCGCGGATACCGGAAGACGATAGCCGATAGGGCACATATCCCGATCAGCATCGGATAGTACAGGTATTGAATGATGGAAAGCGGGGAGATGGAGGCCAGACCTGCAGCGATCAGCATTTGAGCTCCATAGGGTATGATTCCCTGGATAAAACAAGAAAATGTATCTAATATGCTGGCAGATTTGCGGCAGTCGATGCCGAATCTGTCAGCTATATTTTTAGCTATAGGACCGATGGTGATGACAGCGATCGTGTTGTTGGCCGTACAAAGATTGGCCAGACAGACTAAACCGGCGATACTCAGCTCTCCGGCACGTTTGGAATTGACATGTCGGGTGAGTTTGACGATGATGTAATCGATCCCTCCGTTGTATCGGATCATTTCGAGCATACCTCCGGCCAATAAAGTGATAATGATCAATTCCCCCATGCCTGTGATACCTGCTCCCATAGCACCGAACCAGCCGAACAAATCGAAACCGGAAGAGAGTATACCGATAAGCCCGGAAGTTAATATCCCCAGAAATAATACGAGCATGACATTTATGCCGGCTAAAGCAGTTGCGAGAACGATGAGATAAGGGATAACCTTGATCCATTCGACGGCTTCGATCTGCGTGGGGGTATGGATGTGCATGCCGGCAAAGACATAATAAAAGAGCAATAGGATGGCTGCCGGCATGACAATTAAACTATTGACCTTGAATTTATCTCTCATTTCACACCCTTGAGTTTTGGTGGCTGCAATGGTAGTGTCAGAGATAAACGAAAGATTATCTCCGAAGAAGGCCCCTCCGACGACAATAGCTACCATATAGGCTAGTTCTACACCGGTTTTATCGGCGATTCCTATAGCAACAGGAGTGAGGGCTACGATCGTTCCGACGGAGGTCCCGACCGATAAAGAAATAAAACAAGCGGCGATAAAGATACCGGCCAAAAGCAGGTTGTCCGGAAGAATGTGTAAAGTCAGATTGACCGTGGCGTCTATGGCTCCCATCGCTTTGGCCGATTGGGCGAAGGCTCCCGCCAGAATAAATATCCAGATCATCAAAAGGATATTTTTATCCGAAGCACCTCCGGAGAAATGAGCAATCCTTTCACTCAGACCGAGATGACGGGTCATGGCGATAGCTGCGATGGAAGAGATCACGAAAGCGACAGTGATCGGTACTTTATAAAAATCATTGGCGATAAGAGAAGTGACCAGGTAGACTCCCAGAAATATAAATAAAGGACTTAAAGCCAGTAAAGAAGGTTGCTGCGTGTATTGCTTCATGTATTTTTATATTTTCAGCGTGCAAAGTTAACGGATTAATTGAAAAATCAATTCGAAATATCGTTATCGGAATGTGCCTGACCACTTTTGTGAGAATCCGTGTTTTTAGCAGCAATATAAAATCCCTTGCCAGGGGTCCATTCCACGCAGAAGAGCGAATCGATATCTTCGTATCCCAGTTTTTTAATTGAGCCAGTAGCCAGGTTTCCTTTTTTCCGGCATTATCCAGTGAATTTTGCAGGATCGATCCATTATTGACAAAAAGATAAGATTCGGAAATATTTCGTTTCAGTGAAACGGTGAGCTTGCCGTTTGTCTCGAAGCGGGCATCGTCTACATCGAACATCGAGAATATACCCACTTCCCGCAACATGGTCCGGAATTGTTCCATTTCCAGACCGTTACGTTTGAATTCTTTGAGATTGATTTGTCCGTTCCTGACGATCATAACCGTATCTCCTTTGACTAAACGCCTGATCAGACTGAAACGCAGCAAGTAGCGGATAGTCATATTGACGATTGTCCAGGTTCCGAGCGCAAAGATCATATACCATACCGACAAGTCCGGATTATAAATCACGCCTCCGATCAGAGCTCCTAAAACAAATGCATTGACCGAGTCGAGGGGAGTGAGCTGGGCCATTTGTGTCTTGCCTGAGATGCGGAGAAAAAAGATCACTCCGGACATACCGATGATGATTTTGATAATAATGCTGAGGATCATAATATACCTTAATTTCATTCTGAATTAGGAGAATTACGCTTTTGCAAAAGCTTTGTTACAAATTCCCGAATTTTTAGCCGATACAGAAAGCAACCAAAAATAGATTTATTCCGTTAGTAGGTTAATAAATGAAGTTGATTAATTAAAATTTATTGGAATGAAGAAAAATATTTCAACTTGGCAGTTGGCCTTGATGACGGCAGCTGCAGTGATTAGTTTGAGAGGATTGCCGATGATGGCTCAGGAGGAGCTGACGATGTTTTTTTACATTTTCTTTGCTACTTTCCTGTTCCTGATACCGGCGGCTTTGGTCGCTGCCGAATTAGGTAGCGCTTTTGCCGACCGGGGTGGTGGAGTATATACTTGGGTGAAAGAAGCCTTTAACCGGAAAATGGGATTTACGGCGATTTTTTTGCAATGGATTCAGAATGTAGTCTGGTATCCGACAGTACTTGGATTTGCAGCCGCCTCTATCGCATATATGATCGGAAAACCCGACTTGTCGCAGAATGGCTGGTTTGTAGGGTTGTTTTCTATTGCTATGTATTGGCTGGCTACCTGGTTGACCTTTAAGGGCACCTCGATTATTTCCCGGATTACCAGCCAGGGATTTTTATTAGGAACCGTATTACCCGGAGTGGTCATTATCGTTATGGCGATTATTTGGATTGCAGGAGGTAATCCGATTGCTTTCGAACATGTCCCGGATACGGTTACTCAAGTGGTCAACGTAAATGCCGGGCATGTACATCCGCGTTTTTTCCCTCATATGACGGGGATCAGTGATATCGCTTTTTTGGCGGGTATTTTACTGTTGTTTGCCGGAGTCGAGGTACATGCCGTACATGTCCGGGAAATGAAAGAACCTCAAAAACAATTTCCTGCTGCCATGTTTTTAGCTGCCTTGATTTCTTTTGCCTTGTTCACTTTAGGCTCTCTGGCAGTAGCGATAGTTACTCCTTATGATCAGATCAACTTACAAGCCGGATTGTTCGTCAGTTTTCAGCAATTGTTCAGTCATTATCATATCGGGTGGTTGACTAATGTGATGGGATTGTTAGCGGCTTTCGGAGCTTTGGCCGGGGTTATGTCATGGATTTCCGGCCCTAGCCGTGGATTATTATGGACGGCTAACGATGGACAATTGCCTGATTTCCTGAAAAAAACCAATCGGAATGGGGTACAGACTCATATCCTTTTTATTCAGGGAGCTATTGTATCGGTTTTATCTTCCCTGTATATCATTATGGATGATGTCAGTGTGGCTTTCTTTTTGTTGAGTGCTTTGACGATCGGACTTTACCTCGTTATGTATATGATGATGTATGCTTCAGGAATAAAATTGCGGTATACTCAACCTGATCTGAAAAGAAGTTATAAAGTGCCCGGAGGTAAGATGGGCATGTGGCTGATTGCGGGAGTCGGTTTTCTGGCTGTCGCCTTTTCATTTATCGTTACCTTTTTTCCACCTTCGCAGTTGCCGGTCGGTAGTCCTGCCTTTTATACGGGGTTAGTAATTGTCGGTACGGTAGTATTTGTGGGCATTCCGATCCTTATCAGCACGGTTATGGCCAGGAGAAATCGGAAAGGACAGTAATATTTACGGTTTTACCAACCGAGCAATTTGAGGATAAGTAGTGTGTATTCCTTTCCGAGTATTTCCCGTAACCGTCTGTATGCACTTTTTTTCATTGATTTGACGGTGTTGACAGAGATATGCAGAAGATCTGCGATTTCAGTATTATTGTTGCCCTCCAAACCGAGCTGGATAATTTCCCGGGTTTGCGGGGGCAATTGGCTGATGGCGAAACTGAGTAAACGGAGTGTTTCCTGATAAGTAATTTCGTGAAGACAATTTTGCTCTTCTTCCTCTTCCCGTTGTGAAATATATTTTTGTGCGATCTGGGAATGTCGCAAATGATTAAGACAAAGGTTGTGTGCAGTCGTATAAGCGAAAGATTTGGCTTTTTCGATGGCGTAAAAATTTTCTCTCTTCTCGTATAAACGGACAAAAACATTCTGAGCTATATCCTGAGCTACAGGCTCTTCTCTTACATATTTTAAGGAGAAGAGATAGACAGGTTCATAGTAAGTATTGAAAAATAATTCAAATCTTTTATTGTTTAGAAGCATTTTATTTGCCGGTCGTTTATACTGATATTCGGAAACAAAAGTAATTTTTTTTTTTCAGATGCGCACACCCACTTGTTGATTTTAAGTGTTTCAGTATAAAATACACA
This sequence comes from Odoribacter sp. N54.MGS-14, assembly GCF_000980295.1. Lineage (NCBI taxonomy): Bacteria > Pseudomonadati > Bacteroidota > Bacteroidia > Bacteroidales > Odoribacteraceae > Odoribacter > Odoribacter sp. N54.MGS-14. The sequence continues at coordinate 92,157 of NZ_LARL01000005.1, forward strand.
TAGAAATGAGAGGGTTTGAAAATAGGTATGAACTTGCACATTTGATTAGCTGCCGGCTTATGGGGACTATTACTCCGGAAGAAGAGGAACGGTTTCAGAAGTGGTGGAAAGAATCGGAATCCCATGAAAAAGAATATGAGATTATATGTAAGCGTCTGATTGTTGATTTACGGAGAACGGAGCATCCGGATTTGCATAAAGCCTGGAAAGGAGTGTGGAGCAAACTTCCCCGTACGAGGAGGCTATTCTGGTCCTGGCATTCGGGGGCTGCTGTTTGTGCCGGAGTGATTTTGCTCCTGGGATTGGGGTGGATATTTCTACCGGCTGATGATTTGAATATATCTCGGTCGGGGAATGACCGGTGTGCGGGGACTGTGTTGATTCTCGGTAATGGAGAATTAATTGATTTGGGAAAGAGACAGGAAAGGGTGGTCGATGCTGGAAAGGGAACGAAAATCAGGATAGGGGAGAACGTGGTGAGTTACCAGACAGGAGAACAAGAAGAAGCTCCGATACAGGAAATGAATACGGTACGGGTCCCCCGGGGAAGTGAATACCGGCTGATACTGTCGGATGGAACGAAAGTATGGCTGAATGCTGAGTCGCAGCTGATTTATCCGGTCCGTTTCACAGGAGAAAACCGGGAAGTAATCATGAAAGGGGAGGCATGTTTTGAAGTGGCGAAAAAAGAAAAACAGCCGTTTGTCGTGAAAGTGGATGAAATAGAAGTGTTAGTGACGGGGACTTTATTCAATGTGGAGGCTTATCCCGAAACTAAAGAGGTAAAGATGACTTTGGTCGAAGGGCGGGTCGAGGTGAAGACAGAAGAGCACCGGCAACTGTTGAGCCCGGATGAACAGGCTCTTGTAGATAAGCAGGAAGGACAAATCCGGGTGAGAAAAGTGGTTGCTGAAGAGTATATCGGCTGGACCAGGGGAGAATTCCGTTTTACGCGGACGAGGCTGGAAGAGGTGATGACGAGGTTGGCACGTTGGTATGATGTAGAGGTATTTTTTGCAGTCCCGGACTTGAAGAATGCCCGTTTTACGCTGAATTTGGAACGCTATGACAATATAAATAAAATATTGTCGAAGATTGAAAAGACGGGACGCGTGCATTTCCGTATTCAGGGACAGTGTATTATTGTGGAATAATAAAAACAGCGGAGTATAGTGGCATATACCCCGCCTTTAGTTATAAAACCCTTGCTCTACCGACATAGAGCAAAAAATTGTTATAAACTCTAATTACAAAAGTATGGAAAAAAAGTCAAGAACAGGTGATTCCGTGTTCCTTAAATTACCACGGATGTTTTTAATCATGAAAACGGTATTTATCTCATTGGTGTGTACATTGAATGTACAGGCTAATGTGTTTTCCCAACACACGAAGTTCGATATTGCGATGAAAAATGTTACGGTATCGGAGGTTTTGTGTTATTTAGAAGAAATCAGCAAATACCGTTTTGTGTATGACAGCGATGCAATTGATCGCATGCAGCGGGTGGATGTAGAGATGAAGGGAACGAAGTTGGAAACAGTGTTGGAAAGTATATTCGTGAAAAGTGGTTTTTCATTTGTCATAGAGGATGGGGTGGTGATCATCCGCGAGGCTGGAAAGAAACAGATAACGGCTGGAATACTCCCGCAATCCCGGAAAATTACCGGTCGGGTAAGGGATCATGGAGGCAATCCTTTGCCTGGAGTGACCGTGGTTTTAAAAGGTACCTCTGTCGGAGTAGTGACGGATGTGGACGGTCACTTTAAAATGGATCTGCCAGCCGATCATGAAACTGTGCTGGTGTTTTCATTTGTCGGGATGAAAACTCAGGAAGTGTACTATAAAGGGGAAAAAGAATTGAATGTAGTGATGGAAGAAGATGTGAAGCAAATGGACGAGGTAGTTGTGACCGGAATCTTCTCTAAATCGAAAGAAAGCTATACTGGTGCTGTGTCGGTGATTACGGAAAAGGAATTGAAAAGTTTCGGTAACCGGAATATCCTGACAACGCTTCGGAATATCGATCCTTCTTTCAATATCCTGGAAAGTAACGAATGGGGTTCTAACCCGAACCGTCTGCCGGAAGTGCAGATCCGCGGAGCAGCCAACATGCCGGACGTCGACCAGCTACAAAGCGATACGAAGGCGGAACTGAACACTCCTTTGATCATCATGGACGGTTTTGAAATCACTTTGGAACGGATGATGGACCTGGACGACAGTGAGGTGGAGACGATCACCCTGCTGAAAGACGCTTCGGCAACCGCCATATACGGTAGCCGTGGTGCGAACGGAGTGATTGTCATTACAACGAAAGAGCCGGAACCCGGAAAGTTGCGGTTTTCCTATACGGGAAGTTTAAATCTTGAAGTGCCGGATTTGAGCGATTATGATGTGCTGAATGCCAGGGAAAAGCTGGATCTGGAACTCCGGTCCGGATATTATGACAATGTAAGGGCTGAAAAAGAAGTGGCTTTGAAGCAAAAATACAATGAAATTCTGCAACAGGTGGAGCGGGGAGTGAATACCTACTGGCTGTC
>NZ_LARL01000030.1:0-34862 GCF_000980295.1 Odoribacter sp. N54.MGS-14
CGGTGGAAGATTATGAAAAGTATTTCGACTTGTTCGAGCCGGATTTGTATAATCCGCGTGAGTGGGCCAAGATGGCGAAAGCTGCGGGTATGAAGTATGCGGTGATCACCACGAAGCACCACGAAGGTTTTTGTCTGTTCAAAACTGATTATACGGACTATCAGGCCCTGAACGCTCCCTTGTGCCGCAAGGATTTGATCAGGGAGTGGGTGGAGGCTTTCCGGGCGGAAGGACTGAAGGTGGGATTTTATTACAGTCTGCTGGATTGGCACCATCCGGACTTTGAGATTGACCGGATTCATCCGCAGGCACCTAAAGATCCGAAAGACTACAAGAAACTGAATAAGGGGAAGGATATGGACCGCTACCGGGAGTATGTGAAAAATCAGGTGACGGAATTACTGACCAATTACGGAAAGATCGATCTGATGTGGCTGGATTATTCTTATCCCAAAGGGGAATATGGTAAGGGACGGCAGGATTGGGATTCGGAGAATTTGATGAAACTGGTCCGTAAATTGCAGCCGGGTATTATTGTAAACGACCGGGCAGACTTGCTGGATGTGCCGGGAGGCTGGGATTTCAGCACTCCGGAACAGTATAAGGTGGCCAAATGGCCGGAAAGAGACGGAAAGAAAATCCCCTGGGAAACCTGTCAGACTTTTTCCGGATCATGGGGATATTACCGGGACGAGGCTACCTGGAAAGACAACAGGCAATTGCTCGGGTTGCTGATCGAATCGGTGAGCAAGGGGGGAAACCTGCTTTTGAATGTGGGGCCTACGGCTAGGGGGACTTTTGATCAAAGGGCACAGGAGAGGCTTGCCGGTTTGGGCAAATGGATGGCTGTGAACAGTCCTTCCATTTATGGCTGTACAGAGGCTCCGGCCGGTTTTGATGCTCCGGACAATACGCTGCTGACTTATAATCCGGAGACAAACCGCCTGTATGTGCATTTACTGGATTATCCGTTAGGCAGGTTGTTGTTGAAAGGATATGCCGGTAAGGTGAAATATGCACAGTTTTTGCACGACCGTTCGGAATTGCGGTTCGGTAAGGCCAATGCAAGTGTGACCCACAAGGATGAACTGGACGAAAAGGATATTCTTTTGGTGTTACCGGATGTCAGGCCCGATGTTGAAATTCCGGTGATAGAGCTGATATTGAATTGATAAAAAGACTTTCTGTCCCGATTCCGGGACAGAAAGAAAAAATGCCTGCAGTTATTCAAGCCTGTCCTTTCGGTTCCAGATCGATAGGAAATCCTGTCGGTTGCTGGTTTTCCGAAGCAAGGCGTATCGTACCGTTATCCTGTTCATATTTCCAGATATTGTCCTGTAAAGCCAACATCAGGCGTTTGGCATTTTCGGGAGTCAGAATAATCCGGCTTTTTACTTCCGGTTTCGTTACTCCGGGCATCAAACGGATAAAGTCGATAATAAACTCCGAAGTTGAATGTGCTATGATCGTCAGATTTGCATAAGTGCCTTGGGCCACCTCATGGCTCAGATCGATTTCCAGTTGGGTCTGTTTTTGTTCTTCCATTGTTTATTGAATTGATAATCAGTATGCTTTGATTGGTGATATTTCTATCTGAACAAATATATACTATTTTATATAATGAACGTAAAATTTTTTTCGGATTCTGATTTGAAAAAGTGAAATAAAGGCAAGATGGTAATTACCGGCCGATTTTGTGTTATCTTTGCCGGAGCATTACGAACAGAGTGTGATGTGAGTGATTGTTGTAAATAATAAAAAACAGAGAAAAATGACTGCGAATTGGTTTGAAGCGAAGGTGAAGTACATGAAGGTGAACGAGGATGGGCGTGAAAAAAAAGTAAATGAAGCTTACCTGTTGGATGCGATGTCGTATACGGAAGCAGAGAGCAGGATTATGCATGAGATGGAATCGGTGATTTCGGGAGATTATTATATCAGTAGTCTGAGAAAATCGAATATTACGGAACTGGTTCCTTCGGAAGATGAAAATGACGACCGTTGGTATAAGGCGAAGGTAAACATCATCGATGCCGATGAAGTGAGCGGAAAAGAAAAATCCACCGGTCAGTATTATCTGGTGGCAGCCTCGAATATTAACAAAGCTTTGGAGAATCTGGAGAAAAGTCTGGCTTCTTTTGTGGTTCCTTATGAGATTGCCAGTCTCACGGATACTCAGTTTATGGATGTATTTCCTTATTTTTCCGATGAAGAAGAACAGATTCCGGAAAATCTGAAGCCGTTGACCGAGGAAAAAACGGAAGAGGAAATTTAGGCTATAATAGAAACGTAGGTTTATTTCGTTAGTAATTCGTCTTCGGTGATCGGAATTGGCGACCCGGTCGCTTCTGTCGGTCGTCTAACTTTTTCTATCACTGACCGGCGGAACTCCTCGCAAGCTCGTCAGACACCACCGGTCGGGCGTTCAGAAAAAGCAAGACGACACTCGCCAGAGCTCCAATGGTCGCCAATCCCGATCACCTCCGACTTACGTTATCACTGAATTGCAAACCAGTCTTGATTTAAGAAAGATTATTCTCACTGGAAATAATCCGGACGGTCCGGCTTCCTGCTGTTGCAAATTTTTGGTTGTATTTTCTTTGCCGGTTAGCTCTGCCGTGAGATGAAGGGTTTTATGCCGGAAGACCATTGGAGCAGGAACGAGGGTCCGGTTAGGTTTTCCGAACGCCCGACCGGTGGTGTCTGACGAACGCAGTGAGGAGTTCCGCCGGTCAGTGAAGGAAAGCCTTAACGGACCGGTCCAGGCGAACCGGTCTGACGGGATAAAACCCGGAATCGGAATAGAAAGAAAAAATAAACCTACTATTGGTTTCTCCGTAAAAAAGTAGATGACAGGCGGTAAATCATTCCTTTTTTAAGGGTCCGATCTATTAAATATTCCTTAAATTTTCGTAAACGTTTGTGTCTCATTCTTTTCTCAGGTAATGAGCGAGTTATTTCTTTTTGAAAATCTCTGGTTTAATCCTTTTTTCTTTTCTAACTTTGGGGTGCCTTTAGAGAAGGAGTGTAAGCTTTTATAGGTGAATATGAAGCAAACTGTTATAATCCAAAGGCTTTAGCGATTCGATTGAAACATTTTTCGGTGAATTGCGTAGGGAAAAGATCAAGTCTTATTGTAATATAAACGATTGATATAATGAAAACACGTATTGAACATGACTTGCTAGGCGAAAAAGAAGTGCCGGCAGATGCGTACTATGGTATACAAACTCTTCGGGGAATCGAGAATTTCCAGAATATCAGTGGGATCACCATCGGAGACTATCCGAATTATGTGAAAGCATTGGCTATGGTGAAATGGGCTGCTGCAAAGGCAAACCAGGAATTGGAAATCCTTCCGGACGATATTGCCAATGCAATTACCCGGGCTTGTGAAGAAATTATCGGAGGCAAACTCCACGATCAGTTCCCGGTCGATCTGATCCAGGGAGGTGCAGGTACTTCTACCAATATGAATATCAATGAAGTGGTTGCTAACCGGGCATTGGAATTGATGGGACACCAAAAAGGTGAATACCAATACTGTCACCCGAACAACCATGTCAATATGTCTCAGTCGACTAACGATGCTTATCCGACTTCTTTCAAGTTGGCCTTCATCTTTATGAACGAGGAACTGGTTGCTGACCTGAAACTGTTGATTCAGGCATTCCGGGCTAAAGGAGAAGAGTTTAAAGAAGTGCTGAAAATGGGACGTACCCAGTTGCAGGATGCTGTGCCGATGACTATGGGACAGGAATTCGAAGCTTTTGCTGCAAACCTGGAGGAAGAAGTAGACCGGCTGAACCAGATGGCTAAATTGTTCCTCGAAGTGAATATGGGGGCAACAGCTATCGGTACAGGTATCAATTCCGAACCGGAATATTCTTCAAAATGTATTAAGAACTTACGGATCATCAGCGGTGAAGAATTTGTATTGGCTTCCAACCTGATCGAGGCTACTCCCGATGCCGGTTCATCTGTCATGTATTCATCAGCCCTGAAACGTTTGGCTGTGAAATTATCTAAAATTTGCAATGACCTGCGTCTGTTATCCAGCGGCCCTCGTTGCGGCTTGAATGAGATCAACCTGCCGCCGATGCAGCCGGGTTCTTCTATCATGCCGGGTAAAGTGAATCCGGTTATTCCTGAAGTGGTTAACCAGATCTGCTTCCGGATTATCGGTAATGACCTGACGGTTACTTTCGCTGCCGAAGCCGGACAGTTGCAGTTGAACGTGATGGAACCGGTTATGGTTCATGCCATCTTCAGTTCGATCAAGATGTTGCAGAAGGGTATGGATCGTCTGCGTATCTTCTGTATAGAAGGTATTACGGCCAATGCTCAGCACTGCCGGGATTTGGTATTGAACAGCATCGGTATTGTTACTGCTTTGAATCCGACTTTAGGTTATGAGAATTCTTCCCGTATCGCTAAACGTGCTCTGAAAGAAAACCGTAGCGTTTACGATCTGGTACTCGAAGAAGGACTACTGACCAAAGATGAACTGGATCAGTTGCTGAAACCCGAAAGTATGATCAAACCGCATAAATTCTATAAAAAGAAATAAGGCGTAAAATAAAGATGAAAAGAGCACTTCTACGGAGGTGCTCTTTTTTTATGGTCCCTGCTTCTCCATATTTTGCCGGATCAGTTTATAAATTTTTTCATTGCATTTCTTTTTATGGTTATTACTCTAGGAAATATACCTCCAGGTAATGCGGGTTTTGAACAGGCGTTTGATTTGGATGGCGAAGAGTTGGTTTTCTTCCTTGATCAAATCGGCATCTTCGGACAGGATGCCGTTGGCGATTCGGGTTGCTTCGTTGAGGATCAAGGTGTCTTTACCCAGATTAGCCACCTTTAGACTGCAGGTGAGGCCACTTTGTTGGGTTCCTTCGATATCTCCGGGACCACGCAATTTCAGGTCGGCTTCGGCGATTTCAAAACCGTCGTTGGTAGCGGTCATGGTATCGATGCGTTTCCGGGATTCGTTGGAAATCTTATAGGAAGTCATTAGAATACAATACGATTGGTCAGCGCCGCGGCCTACCCGTCCCCGTAACTGATGGAGCTGTGACAATCCGAAACGTTCGGCACTTTCAATGACCATAATAGAAGCATTGGGAACGTTTACCCCCACTTCGATGACTGTCGTCGATACCAGTATTTTGGTTTCTGCGGTGACAAAACGGCGCATTTCCGAATCTTTTTCAGCCGGTTTGAGTTTACCGTGAACCATGCCTACTTTATATCCTTTGGGAAGGAAGTAATTGTTGATTTGTTCGTAGCCTTCTTCCAAATTCCGGAAATCCATTTTTTCCGACTCATAGATCAAGGGATATACCACATAAGCCTGCCGTCCTTTGAGCAGTTCTTTTTCAATAAACTGAAATACTTCCAATCGTTTTTTATCGAAAGCATGAAAAGTAGTAATGGGTTTACGTCCCGGAGGAAGTTCGTCGATTACCGACACATCGAGGTCACCATATAAAGTCATAGCTAATGTACGGGGAATAGGGGTGGCTGTCATCACCAGTACGTGGGGAGGAATGGTATTTTTTTGCCAGAGTTTGGCACGTTGGGCTACACCGAAACGGTGTTGCTCGTCGATGATCACCAGGCCGATATTCTGAAAAGACACCACATCTTCGAGCAAAGCATGGGTACCGATCAGAATTTGCAGGCTACCGTCCTGTAAGCCCCGGTGAATTTCTTCCCGCTCGCGTTTTTTTGTCGACCCTGTGAGTAAAGCTACGGTGATCCCCATTTCTCCCAACATCCCTTGGATCGTTTCATAATGTTGGGTGGCCAGAATCTCGGTGGGAGCCATCAGACAGGTCTGGCAACAATTGTCCAGCGCCATCAGCATACACATCACAGCCACCAGGGTTTTACCGCTGCCTACATCTCCCTGCAACAGCCGGTTCATCTGTTTCCCACTGCCGCAATCCTGACGGATTTCTTTAATCACCCGTTTTTGTGCATCGGTCAGTTCGAAAGGTAGGTATCGATGATAGAATGTGTTGAAATATTCACCGATCGTTTTGAATTCATGGCCTTTAAAATAAGTTTTGCGTTTGTATTTGAGTTTCAGGATATTCAGCTGGATGTAAAATAGTTCCTCAAATTTCAGTCGGAATAAAGCTTTACGCAGCATGTCCGGATTTTCCGGGAAATGGATATTATAGAGAGCCTCATGCAGATACATGAGTTTGTGTTGCTGAATAAACCAGGCTGGCAGGGTTTCTGAGATTTTCCCTTTGATGGTTTTAAAAATGGAATCCTGAATTTTGCTGATCGCTTTGGAGTTTAGGAAAGCCTTTTTCATCTTTTCGGTGGTCGGATAGACGGCTTGAAAACCGACCAACAGTTGGGAAGCTTTTTCAAAGCTGTCGATTTCAGGATGTACAATATTCAGCTTGTGGTTGAATTCGGAAGGTTGTCCGAAAATCAGGTATTCTTTGTCGGGTTCGATTTGGTTGGTCAGGAATTTAAATCCTTTGAACCAGACTAATTCCAGGGTTCCTGTCTCGTCATAAGCCGTTGCAGTCATACGCAAGGCTTTGCCTTCACCGATGGTTTTCAGATTACGGATTTTAGCCTTGATCTGAATATAAGGCAGACGTCCGTTCAATTCTGCGATGGAATAGATTTTACTCCGGTCGATGTATTTGAAAGGGACATGGTAGAGCATATCCTCATAACTCTGCACCTGAAGTTCCTCATAGAGCACGGCAGCTTTCTTTTCACCGACACCGGGTAGAAATTTGATATTCAATCCTGCAAGTTCCATGAATCGTGTTACAAAGTTTTAAATTAATCGGTCGGAAACGGCACATGTAAATTGTGGTGTTTTCTTTACCGTTTCAAAGTTACAACGTTTTTCATGAGCCTAAAAATGAAATTGGAAAAAATGCACTACTTTTGTCTGATCAGATTTTATTCAAATCTTTGAAACGACTGTAATTCATAGAAAAATGGGCTATCTGAAAGAGCGGATAAAACATGCTGTCCGGTTTAGACATAAACGGGGATATGGAGTGCATTCCCCTTTTATGTTTAATTTAATTTTAAATGTTATCCGGGATCGGGAGAAACAATTTCAATATCCCGAGAGGTTGGAGAGAGAAAATTGTTTGAATCATCGGGAGAGAAAAATTTTCCGCTTATTATCCCGTTTGGTACGTTCGCTTCGGGTACATCGGATGATTTGCCTGGGAAAAAATGCCGATATCCTTTGTCGGTATTTGCAGGAAGTTTGTGATGTCGAGATTAGTGTTAATCAATTGGATACATTGCAATCTGCCGATTTCATTTATATCGGTCGGCAGTTTCCACTGGATGAAACGACTTTTGCCGGAATGTTGCAAAATCACCCGCAGAAATGTATCGTTATTGCCGATATTCACAAGAAGGGAATACATGCCCGTCTGTGGCACCAATGGCTTGAAAAAGCAACTGTATCGGTGGATATGATGTGGTATGGGATTCTATTTTTTGACGATAAGATCCAGGAGGGGAGGTATTGTTTGATGATATAGAGGGATAACGGATAAAACAGTGACGGCGGATAAGACGTAAAAAGAAGAGGGGGATGGATAATGGTTTGATTTAAAATTAGATATTATGAGGCACTACTAAATTTTGAAGAACTGAGAATTTGGCAGGTAACCAGAGAGATAACTAAAGAAAATTGTCATGAAAATTTACACAAAAACCGGTGATAAAGGAATGACTTCCCTGATTGGAGGAAAGAGAGTACCGAAGAATAGTGCACGTTTGGAATCTTATGGTACGATCGATGAATTGAATAGTTTTTTAGGCATGATCCGTTCTTTTCCTTTGGAGCAGGTGATTGCAGAAGAATTGGTGGAGATTCAGTCCCGCTTGTTCGATGTGGGAGGGAATTTGGCTACTGATCCTGAGTCGTCGGCCAATCTGAAGGAGCCTATTGGTGTGACGGAAGAAGATATTGCATTACTGGAAAATGGCATCGACCGGATGGATGCCGAAGTTCCTCCGATGAAATACTTCGTGTTGCCGGGTGGTAATCAGTGTGTTTCGTTTTGTCACATGGCGCGGACGATCTGCCGGCGTGCAGAACGGCGGATACTGGATCTGGCCGCAGAGACTGAGGTAGACGGGTCGGTGATGAAGTATGTGAACCGATTATCGGACTATTTATTTATCCTGGCACGTAAAATAGCATACGATTCGGGATGTGAAGAGATGAAATGGGTGCCGCGGAAATAAGCTGTTACTGATTTTCCGTAACGATTTCCAGCTTCCCGACATTTAGCCGGGTAGTAAGCCAGGCGTGTAATTGCTGCTTTTCTTCTGGCGTCAGCCTTTGTGTGTAGGATAGAATCGCTACTGTCAGGGTGTCGGATTGTGAAGTTGCAATCCGATTCCTGATCATTTTCGATAAGCCGATCGTTTCCACCTTGGGAAATAGAATTTTGATCTCGGGGGTAATTTTCAGGCCCAGGGAATCGTAATTGGAATAACTGTTCAATTGAGCCCGCAGGCGGATGATTTCGTTCTCTTGCCGTAATACTTTATTTTGATTGTGCTTGTAAAAATCCTGTAGGATCATGTTATCCAACTCATCTTTTTGTCCTTTTTCTTTTTCCTGTGTCAGTCCCTGGAGAACCGATAGACGAGTACCTTCCAGTTTGTATTGGGATAGTTTTTGACGTAATATCGCCAGGTAGTCTTCGGGCACTTCCTTACCGATCAAGGTGACGGAAATACTGTCTTGCAGGATGTGCTTATTGACTACGAAAGTATTCGGAAAATTGATTTCATTGGTGATAAAACGGTTGGCGTTTGTTTCGAAGATATTGGTTTTGATCATGTTGTAAGTGATGTAGATACTGGGTACCATAGTCACAAAAATGATGGTGTAAACGATCTGCTGTACTTTCTTGCCCCGTACGGGATCTACAAAAGTCTTTTTAGAAAAATGCATGAGTTTGACTCCCAGCGTGGTGGCGAAGGCGATAAAGACAGAGTTGATCATATAGAGGTAAAAAGCTCCGAAAAAATAAGTCAGGTTACCACTGGCGATACCGAATCCCGCAGTACAGAGGGGAGGCATCAAAGCGGTAGCGATGGCTACACCGGGGATCACATTTCCTTTCAGACGCGTGCTTGAAGCGACGATGCCGGCCAGTCCGCCGAAGAAAGCAATAAGCACATCGTAGATGGTAGGAGTGGTCCGGGCTAATAGCTCGGAACGGGCTTCGTTGAGTGGAGAGATCAGGAAATAAAGGGTGGAAGTCAGGATACCGAAAATAGTGGCGATAGCCAGATTCCGGAAAGAGGTTTTGATCAATTCAAAGTCGTTGATTCCGACCCCTAAGCCGATACCCATGATCGGTCCCATTAAAGGGGAGATCAACATGGCACCGATGATCACTGCCGTGGAATTTACATTGAGTCCCAGGGAAGCGATAAAGATGGCAAAAATCAATACCCAAAGGTTACTGCCTTTGAAATTGATTCCTTTACGGATATTGTCGATGGTCTCCGCCTCATTTTCCCTTTCGTTCGAAGAGTCCAGAATGCCTTTCAGATAATTCCGGAATTGTTCCAATACATCAATAAAAGCCATTATAAATGAAAAATAGAAGTGATTACTTTTGTTTTTTAAAAATCAGTTTGTTGAGATAGGGAATCTGATTCAACGGCAGGTCGTGCCTGATCAGATAAATCAGATAGATAAATAACAGGATGGTCCGGAACCCCAAACGCAGCAACATGTTTTCGATAGGGACACTGACGGCAATGCCATATAGCACCAAAGCCAAAAGCAAATATTTTCCGATGGATTTCAGATCGTAATGGATGGGATAATATTTTTGCCCCACCAGCCAGGAGAGAAACATCATCACAAAATAACAGGCAAAAGCAGCCCAGGCACATGCGATATAACCGAATTTCGGTACGAACAGAACGTTGAGGGCCACGATAATGACCAGACCGATCAAAGAAAAATATACCCCCCACTGGGTACGGTCCGTGAGTTTGTACCACAGCGAAAGATTGAAAAATATACCTGAAAACAATTCTGCCAACATAATAATCGGTACTACTCTTAAACCGACAAAATAACGGGGATCGATGAAATACCGGATAATGTCCAGGTAGAACATAACTCCTAGAAAAATGAGTAAATCTACGATGACAAAGTATTTCATCGCCATGGCATAAGTTGTGCGTTTATCTTCTCCTTTGGTTTTGGCAAAAATAAAAGGTTCGTATGCATAACGGAAGGCTTGGGTGAACATGATCATGACTACTGCGATTTTGACGTTGGCTCCGTATATTCCCAATTGATCGGCAGCAACCTGGGGGTCGGACAATAGATAAGGATATAGGATTTTATCCAGATTTTGGTTCATGATACCTGCTAATCCCAGAATCAATAGCGGGAAAGAGTAATGCAGGATTTCTTTTAACAACCGCCAGTCGAAATGCCAGCGTATCCTGAATATTTCAGGAGTCAGCAACAACAACAATACGAAGGAAGCGATCACATTGGAAACCAAAATATACCCAGCTCCATAATCAGGCCGGTAAAACCAGGAGATCAAGTCGGGATGATTTTTATAAATGACCGGACAAACTACCAGAAAAAATAAATTGAAAATGATAGTGAGTGCGATATTCAATAATTTCAGGAAAGCAAAACGAAGGGGACGTAAGCGGTAACGCAAATAGGCAAAGGGAAGGGCACTGAAAACATCCAGGGCGATGATTATTGCGATCATCCCGATGTAATCTTGGTGCTGCCCGTATTGTAATGCTCCCGATATGGGGGATAAGAAGCTGAAAACCAAGATCAGAAACAGACAGGTCGTGATCCCGAGCGAAGTCATACAAGTGGAGTATACGGTTTGGGGATCTCCTTTAGAAGAGTCGTTGGCATACCGGAAAAAACCGGTTTCCAGACCGTAAGTCAGAAGTACGAGCATGGTACCGATCCAGGCATACAAGTAAACGACAATCCCGTATTCGGCCGGGACAAGCAAGTAGGTATACAAAGGAGTCAGACACCAGTTTAAAAATTTCCCGATGATGCTGCTCATACCATAAATGGCCGTGTCCTTGGCTAAACTTTTTATTCCTGCCATGATAAGTTGGTTAAGATAAACGGACAAAGATAGGGTTAAAAAGGTAAAAGGTAAAAGGTAAAAGGTAAAAAAAAGCGGGAAGGCTGAAAAAGCCAAAGGTGGGAAGCTATAAGCTAAAGGGTATAAGTAAGAGGCTATAAGCTAAAGGTAGGAGGTAAAGGGGGAAGGTTAAGAGCGAGAGGCTAATAGATAAAGGTAAAAAAATAATGGGACAGAAGTAAAACGGTGAAATTAGGCGATAAAAAAAGCTAAAAGCAGGGGATGAGCCTAGCCTTTAGCTTCTTGTTTTAACCTTATAGCCTCTTACTTTTAGCTTTTAGCCTTTAGCTTATAGCCTTTTTAGCTTTCCAAAAAATTCGGATACATGTAGTTGGTTGCGGGGATGAAGGTTTCTTTGATACATTGTGGAGATACCCATCTCAGCAGGTTGAACACGGATCCGGCTTTATCGTTGGTTCCGGAAGCCCGGCCGCCGCCGAAAGGTTGCTGGTCGACGACAGCTCCGGTAGGTTTGTCGTTGATGTAGAAATTGCCGGCTGTATGTGTCAGGCGCTCGGTCAATTTTTCGATGTTAGCTCTGTCGTTGGAGAAAATAGCTCCGGTCAAGGCATAAGCTGAACCGGCATCCAGCAGGTCGAGCGTTTCCTCTATTTGATCGGGTTCGTATACGTAGATCGTCAATACCGGACCGAACAATTCTTCGCGCATCGTAATATAGTCCGGTTTCTTGGCCTGGATAACAGTCGGGTAAATAAAGTAGCCTTTGGATTTATCGTATTTGCCTCCCAGGATCACTTCGGCATCGGGCGAAGCTTGCGCATCATCGATTGCTTTGGCCAGTTTGTCGAAAGAAGCTTCATCTATCACAGCATTGACGAAGTTACTGAAATCTTCGACTCCTCCGGTTTTGATTTTATTCAAATCTGCCTGCATCAAAGCTTTTACTTCCGGCCAGATGTTGGAAGGAATGTAAGCGCGTGAAGCGGCAGAACATTTTTGCCCCTGATATTCAAAGGCTCCCCGGATTAAAGCTGTCGCTACCGGTAGTGCTTTAGCTGTCGGGTCGGCAAAAACATAATCTTTACCTCCGGTTTCACCGACGATACGTGGATAAGAACGATATTTACCGATGTTTTTAACGATAGTAGCCCAGATGTCATTGAATACTCCGGTAGAACCGGTGAAATGAATACCGGCAAAGTCCTTATTGCTGAATATTACGTCTGAAGCTGTCGGGCCTGAACAGTATACCAAGTTGATCACACCGTCGGGCAGACCGGCTTCCTGTAATATTTTCATGACGATATAAGCTGAATAGACTGCAGTTTTCGAAGGTTTCCATACACAAACATTTCCCATTAAAGCAGGAGCTCCCGGCAAATTACCGGCAATAGAAGTGAAATTGAACGGAGTCAGGGCAAATACGAAACCTTCTAACGGGCGCCATACCGTACGATCCCAGATGCCTGCCGACGAGTTGGGTTGCATATGATAAAGATCGTACATATTTTTAACATTGAAACGATAGAAATCAGCCAATTCACAAACACAGTCGATCTCTGCCTGAAAAGCATTCTTGGATTGTCCCAACATCGTCACGGCATTTAAAATCTGACGGTAAGGACCGGAAATCAGCTCTGCCGCTTTCAGAAAAATAGCAGCCCGGCTTTCCCAGTTCATCTTTTCCCAAGCCGGTTTTGCTTTCATTGCAGCGTCGATAGCTAATTGTACATGGGAGGCATCTCCTTGGTGATAATGCCCTAATAAATGCTGGTGATCATGAGGCGGACGAATGTCGGCCAGTTTATCGGTCCGGATTTCTTTGCCACCGATGATCATCGGGATGTCGACTACCTGATTATGGATCTCGTTTAATTTTTCTTTTAATGCTGCGCGTTCGGGAGATCCCGGAGCATAACTTTTTATCGGTTCATTGGTAATGTTTGGTAATTTGTAAACTCCTTTAGGCATAGTGAATTAGTTTTATTGGTTGTAAGAAAAATCTTTTAAGTTGGTCAAAAATAAGAAAGTTTTTGTGTAAAAAACATGACAAAAAACAGGTTTGGGGATTTTTTTCACCCTATCTTTGCGGTGGACTTAGTTTATGATTTTATGATTTCAGTTAATAATGTAAGTGTTGTATTCGGAGGATTCTATTTATTGGATTCTGTTTCATTTCTGATCAATAAGAAAGACCGGATCGGTTTGACGGGAAGGAATGGAGCAGGGAAATCGACGACACTGAAGATGTTAGCAGGTTTACAAATACCGTCTGAAGGGAATATTTCGATGGCTTCGGATATAAAGATCGGATATTTACCCCAGACCAAAGTATATACGGATGGAAATACCGTCCGCAAAGAGGCTGAAAAGGCTTTTGCCGATTTGTTTGCCTTGAAGGATGAAGTGGAGCGATTGAATCTGGAGTTGGCTGGGAGGGAAGATTATGAGTCGGAAGCTTACATGAAACTTTTGGATAAGATTCATGAGAAAACGGAATTGTTGGCGATACGGGGGGAGAATAATATCGACCGTGAGGTAGAGGTTGTCTTGAAGGGCCTGGGTTTTAAACCGGAAGACCTCGACCGTAATTGTGAGGAATTTAGTGGGGGATGGCGCATGCGTATCGAATTGGCTAAAATATTATTGGCACGTCCTGATATTTTTTTACTCGATGAGCCGACCAATCATTTGGATATAGAATCTATTTCCTGGCTGGAATCTTTTTTGCAGACTTATTCCGGGGCTGTAGTCCTGGTGTCGCATGACCGTGCTTTTTTGGATAATGTGACTACCCGGACGCTTGAGATTTCTTTGGGGAAAGTGTATGATTATAAAGTGGCTTATTCTCAGTTCGAGCAATTGCATAAAGAACGGATCGAACAGCAGATGCGGGCTTATCAAAACCAGCAGAAGCAGATTAAGGATACAGAAGATTTTATAGAGCGTTTCCGATATAAGGCGACAAAATCCGTTCAGGTGCAATCGCGGATCAAACAGTTGGAAAAATTGGAGCGGATAGAGGTCGAGGAAGAAGATATGGCCCGTATTACAGTGCGGTTCCAGCCGGCTGTCCGGTCGGGAGAAATTGTCCTGACGGGTAAGGAGTTGACGAAAGCTTATGGTGATCATGTGGTATTGAAAGGTATTCAGTTGGATATCAAGCGGGGAGAAAAAATAGCTTTTGTCGGTAAGAATGGAGAAGGTAAATCTACCCTGGTCAAGATGATCATGAACGAGATTCCTTTCGAGGGAGAATTGAAGATCGGACATCATGTCAATATCGGTTATTTTGCTCAGAATCAGGCTGATTTATTGGATCCTGAAGTTTCTGTCCTGGATACGGTCGATCGGGTTGCCGAAGGGGAAATCCGTAAGAAAATCCGGGATATTTTGGGAGCCTTTTTGTTTTCCGGAGAGGAGGTTGACAAAAAAGTAAAAGTATTGTCGGGAGGAGAACGTACCCGTTTGGCGATGGTACGTTTATTACTGGAGCCCTATAATCTTTTGATTCTCGATGAGCCGACGAATCACCTGGATATGCGGACAAAGGATATTTTGAAGGAAGCGCTCAGAAAGTTCGAAGGTACAGTGATTGTCGTATCTCATGACCGTGATTTCCTGACCGGTTTAGCGGATAAAGTATATGAGTTCGCTAACCAGCATATCAAGGAATATTTAGGAGGGATAACCGACTTTCTGGCAGCCAAGAAGATTGCTTGTTTCCGGGAATATGAACAATTGCATAAACCCAAAGGCAATGGAATTTCTAATGATGAAGCCGAGCGGGAAGTGAGTGAGAATAAACTGTCTTTTGAAGAAAGAAAACAGTTGAATAAGGAAATCCGTAAGGCTGAACAACGGGTAGAGAGGGCCGAACAACGGGTCACGGAACTGGAAAGTGAAGTGGTTGCTTTAGAAAAACAGATGGCTGCGGGAGTGGTGAACGATGAGTTGTTGAAAAAATACGGAGAGACACAAAAAGAACTGGAAGAAGCGATGACAGAATGGGAGAAAGCGACGGAGGAAGAGGAAGAGGTGAAAAGTAAAAGGTAAAAAGCTAGAGGCTAAAAGCTAAAGGTTATGAATATAGAGGGAGAGAAGAAGGTTATTAAAAATATAAAATAAAAGGCGGGATATGGCAAAATATAAACAGGAATGTATATTCGGGATCCGGGCTGTGATTGAAGCGATTCAGCAGGAAAAGGAGATAGATAAGGTGATGTTGAAACAGGGCGTACGAGGCGAGTTGTTTCAGCAGTTGTTCAGTTTGATCCGGGAACGGAATATTCCTTTCCAGTATGTGCCGGAAGATGTTTTTAAGCCTTTCGCCGATCGGAATCATCAGGGGGTACTGGCTGAAATATCACCTGTTCCCTATCAGGATCTGACAGAAGTGTTGGATGGCGTCGAAGCGGCGGGACGGGTACCTTTTGTATTGATCCTGGACCGGGTAACCGATGTCCGTAATTTCGGAGCGATTGTCCGGAGTGCAGAATGTGCCGGAGTGGATGTGGTGATCATTCCCAATAAAAATTCGGCTAAAATTTCTTCAGATGCTTTGAAGACCTCTGCCGGTGCTTTATATCATGTGCCGGTGTGCCGGGTATTGAATTTAAAGAGAGTGGTCCGCGAATTGAAATTCCAACGGGGCATTCGGGTATATGCTGCTACCGAGAAAGCAGAAAAGTTTTATACTGGTGCAGACCTGACTTTGCCTACAGCAATTATTATGGGATCGGAAGATAAGGGGATCGATGAGGAGTTGATCAATATTGCGACCGATTGTATTAAAATCCCACAAAAAGGTCAGATCGAATCCCTGAATGTTTCCGCTGCAGCAGCAGTGTTGCTTTTTGAAGTGGTACGTCAGAGAGGATAGAAAATATTTTTTGTAGTTACAGAGATTGCAAAAGGAAGGAAATTCAACCCTGCCTCTGTGATTTCTGTAATTAAAAAAGGATTATTTTGTGGTTTGGAATGCTTCTTTCATTGTTTTGGGAATAGTATATGTTGTTGAAATGATTATTTTTCCGGCTATATAAGCAAATCGGTATAAAAAGATTGTCACCAACAGGACGAGTACTCCTTGAAATCCTATCGGATCATTACTTCCTCTATACACTACAATTCAAATTTTATCAATAGTACTTCTCATTTTTTTTGAAATTGTACTGCTATTTTATAATTTTGTGAAAAATCGGTTTTGCTGGTTTAATATAAATTTTACTCGGTATTGATCCTGAAAAATTAATATCGAATCTTGTAAAGCGTAATCATGGTGATAGAGCTGGAGTTTTAGTGGTGTTATTTATCGTAACGATAAATTTTAATTTATGGAAATAGAAAAATTAGGAGGTACGACGGAGCGTTTATATCGTCTTGTTGCACCTTTGGTTATGAAACCTTGTATTCTCCGGGAAAATAATAATTATCCATTTAAAACCTCTATGCATCATATTTGGTTTATAGCTATCGAGGAAGAGCGTGTTGTTGGTTTTATGCCGGTAGAAATAAAAGACAAATATGCTGTAATCAATAATTATTACATCGATAAAGACGATCCGGACCTATTGGCAGCTTTATTGCGGGAGGTCATTCGTCATTATGCCGGACAATATAAATTGCAATCTGTTACTCACTCTCGCCATTTATCTGTGTTTGCAGCGAATGGCTTTTCTATAATCAGGCCATGGAAATTATATGCAAAAATGGAACACCGACAACAAGAAACCCTCTGAATGTATATGAACAGGCACAAATACGATTAGAAAAAATATTCGGACATTTCGATAATATATATGTGTCTTTCTCAGGTGGTAAGGATAGTGGTGTATTATTACAATTATGTACCGATTATATCCGGAAACATTGTCCGGGGCGTAAAATCGGTGTTTTTCATTTAGATTATGAAATACAATACGGAGAAACGATTCGTTATGTAGATGAAGTTTTGGCGTCGAATAGCGATATTTTCGAAGTATATCGGGTATGTGTACCTTTCAAGGTATCGACCTGTACTTCCATGTTTCAAAAGTTTTGGCGTCCCTGGGATGAAGAAAAGAAAGATTGTTGGGTGAGATCCATACCTGAGGGGGCTTATACACGTAAGGATTTTCCTTTTTTTTCCAGACGGATGTGGGACTATGATTTTCAGCGTAGTTTTGCCCGTTGGTTACATCGGTACAAAAAAGCCAAACGGACTTGTTGCCTGGTGGGAATCCGAACCCAGGAAAGTCTGAATCGCTGGCGTGTCCTGAATGGGAGAGACGCTTATCGTTTCAAAGGATTGAAATGGGTGAGAAGGTTGGATACCGGTGTTTACAATGCTTATCCGATATACGATTGGTTGACGAGGGATATATGGATTGCCAATGGAAAATTTAATTGGGCTTATAACCATCTTTACGATCTTTATTATCAGGCAGGAGTGCCTTTGGAAAAGCAAAGGGTAGCCAGTCCATTCATATCGGAAGCCCGGGAAAGCCTGAATCTATACCGGGCTATTGATCCTGATATGTGGGGACGTATGATCAATCGGGTGAATGGAATCAATTTTACTGCGATTTACAGTACCACTACGGCAGTCGGATACCGACAAAAAATTACTTTGCCGGAAGGGTATACCTGGGCCAGCTATATGCAATTTTTATTGGGTACACTCCCTGAAAATATACGACAGAATTACTTGAGCAAATTGAAGGTCAGTATAAAATTCTGGAGAGAAAAAGGAGGGTGTCTGGCCGAGTCTACGATCGAGAAATTACGGCGTGCCGGGGTGCCGATTACAGTAGGAGAAAAAAGCAATTACAGGACGAACAAAAGGCCTGTACGAATGGAATATCTGGATGATATCGAGCTATCCGAATTTAAAGAATTGCCGACGTATAAAAGATTCTGTCTTTGTATTTTAAAGAATGACCATATTTGTAAATACATGGGTTTTTCTGCCTCGAAAGTAGAGCAGGAAAGGCGTGAGCAAATCATGAAGAAATATTATAAGTTATTTTGTAATGAAAGAGTATCAAAGCCCGGTATATAAGATCATCGCAGTACCTGTAGAAAAGGTGGTCGCCAATAATTATAATCCCAATGTTGTCGCACCTCCTGAAATGAAACTATTGGAATTATCCATTTGGGAGGATGGCTATACTATGCCCTGTGTATGTTATTATCTTCCCGATAAAGACCAGTATGAACTGGTCGACGGTTATCACCGTTACCTGGTTTTAAAAAAATCTGCCCGGATATATGAACGGGAGAAAGGATTGTTGCCCGTCGCCGTCATTGAAAAAGATATCTCGAACCGGATGGTATCTACGATCCGGCATAACCGGGCCCGAGGAACTCATAATGTAGAGTTGATGAGCCATATTGTTGCCGAATTAACTAAAGCCGGTATGTCGGATCAATGGATATTGAAGAATATCGGTATGGATAAAGATGAACTATTGCGTTTGAAACAGGTGTCCGGCTTGGCTGAACTGTTTGCAAATAAAGATTTCAGTATTTCCGATGAATTGTAAAAATAAGGATGTATAAAACAAATACCCGACTTTACCATTTCGTAAAATCGGGTATTTTTATGTAGTACCGGTTCACAGGCGAGGAGTGATCACCTTTTACACGAAATAGGGGGTGATATAACGAACCAGCAAATAGCCGCCTGCCAATAACCAAATGTATAAAAAAGAGGCTAATAGGAATGGTTTGACACCTGCTTTTTTAAATTTTTCGATACTGGTTTCGGCACCGAGGGCAGTCATGGCCATGGTCAATAGAAATGTGTCGAAATCGTTGATAAAGCTGATTGCCGGTTGAGGTAGCAGATCGAATGAATTGAAACCGATGACTGCTAAAAAACCTAAGGCAAACCAGGGAATCGTTATTTTCGATTTTCCGCCTTCGGCCGGTTGGTGCTGATTTATTTTTTGTACACTGGCTCTGGCAACGAAATAGCCGATCACTAATAAAGCAGGTACCAGCATAATAACACGGATCATCTTAACGATAATGCCGACATCGGAAATCTCTTTACCCATGGCATTTCCTGCACCTACGACGTGCGCCACTTCGTGTAGAGTCGAACCGGTATAGATCCCCATCTGATCCGGTGTCAGGTCGACAATCCCATTCCGGTAAAGTACCGGATACAAAAACATGGAAATCGTACCGAAAATCACCACGGTTGAAATGGCGACAGCGGTTTGGTAAGGTTTGCTTTTAATGGTCGATTCGGCTCCTAAGATAGCAGCGGCTCCGCAGATAGCACTACCGACCGAAGTGAGTAAAGTAATCTCTTTTTCCATTTTCATCCATTTCCCGATCAGTACACCGCCACAAATGGTCACCGTTACGACGATGATATCGATCAGGATGGCGGGTAAGCCGACTGCCATCACGTCCTGGAAAGTCAATTTGAAACCATACAATATGATACCTAATCGCAGAATTTGCTTCGAACAGAACAGGATACCGGGTACCCAGGTTTCCGGTAAACGATTCCGCAGACTGTTGGCATACAGCATACCTAAAATGATACCTACAATCAAAGGACTGAAAGATAGACTTTTTACAAAAGACAAATCGCTGATGTAAAAGGCTGCACAGGAAAACAAGGCTATTAACAAAATTCCATGAAGCATATTGCCTCTCTTTTCACTTAATTTCATTACTCTAAATTAAATTATCGATTTTATTTGCTGCAAAAGAACGAATTATTTCCGGATCTGACAGAATCGAAATAGTTATAAGGTATAACTATTTATTATAAAATACCGGCACAGGATAAATGAAGTGGTGTTAGACCGATAAAATGGCGGGCATAAAAAAATGGCCTGCAAGGAGGCCATTTTTATAAATTATTTCAGAGCTTCTTAACGAGCTGCCATGACTTCTGATTCGACTGTATTCACGGAATTTTCATCGAATACCAGTACTTTGTCGTTCGGAAGATAGGTATATACTTTTTTACCTTTCAATTTCACTACCTGAACTTTTTCGTTTCCGTTCATCTGGTACCAGGTACTTTCTTCCGGGAAATATCGGAAATCCACTTTCACATCGGTATCTTTCAAAGCAACTGTCATATTATTTTTTGATTTGATCACTTTGTACATTTTGCCTTCGTGCATGAATTCAGACTCGTCGATCTGACCGTCTTTCATGGTGATCGGGTTCTGGCCACCCCAGAATTCAATAGAGTTGAAAATCAATACATCCCCCAAAGTACACAATTCATAAGCAGGTAAGATACATAATCCCAAGAATACCAATTCATTGACGAATTTCTTGTTAGAAACATTACCGTTCCACTGATGTAATTTTGTGGTCAGACGGAAAGGTCCATAACAACCCGATAGAATTCCTGTAGAACCGATTAAAGCAATAATGATTGCTCTTGTTACAAATTTTTTCATAGCTTTTTATTTTATTAAAAATCATGCTCGGGGGACACCACATCCCTCATTGTTTAAATGATAGGACAAAGATAATAAGATTCATTAAAATTGCATCTATTTTCCATTTTTTAGTCCAAAACCATTATCTTCGCGTCGAAAAATCTGAAACGATGAATAATTTGATAATACTGGCAGCGACGGCTGTCCCGCAGGCTGCTGAGCCTGAATTGAGTTTGTGGAGTATGATCGTCAAGGGAGGATGGTTGATGATACCGATTTTCATCCTGTCTATTATTGCGGTTTATATTTTTTGTGAAAGATATATGTTACTCCGTAAGTATACACGAATCAGCGATACTTTCCCGGATAAAATCAGGGATTGTATTTTTGCCGGCAATATTCGTGGAGCGGTAACGGTATGTAATGAGGAAAATACGCCGATGTCGCGTATGTTGGTTAAGGGGCTTCTTCATTATCGTCTGCCGGTTACTGAATTGAGAGCTATTGTGGAAAGTGCCGCAAATCTTGAAGTAGCCGGAATGGAAAAAGGATTATCCACTCTGGCAACCTGTGCCGGAATGGCACCGATGATCGGGTTTCTGGGGACTGTCGTCGGTATGGTACAAGCCTTTTACGATATGGCTATGGCTGGAAACAATATCAATATTACCCTGTTGTCCAGAGGTATCTATACGGCGATGATTACTACAGTCGCCGGTTTAATCGTCGGCATTATAGCTTATTTTGCCTACAATGCCCTTACAGCCAAAATCGATCATATTGTCACTAAAATGGAGACGGCCAGTGCTGATTTTATGGAGGTCATTTATGAGGTGAAAAACGAGAAGGAGAATAAATAAAGCGATATCTATGGCAATTAAAAGATCCAGAAAAGCAAATCCTAATTTCAATATGTCGTCCATGACCGACATTGTATTTTTATTGCTGATCTTTTTTATGGTCACTTCCACCTTGATTAATCCCAATGCTTTAAAATTATTACTGCCCAAAAGCACACATCAAACCTCCAATCGTCCGACTGTGGTGGTCTCTATCGATAAGAACCTGAATTTTTATCTCAATACGAAAGTCACTCCTTTTTCCCGGCTAGAAGGGAAGATTGTCGAGCTATTGAAAAATAGCGACGATCCTTGTATTTCTATTGAAGCCGAAAAATCGGTTCCTATCGAACAAGTAGTCAGAGTGATGAATATTGCTAAAACTTATGGCTACAAGTCTATTCTGGCTACCGAACCGGAATAAATATTTCCTAAAAAATCTTATCCTTTTGAAATAGTAAGTTCCGATTCGGACTTTTAAATAGATGGTAAAGCTTGAAACTGCCGGATTATAGCCGTTTTAAGCTCTTTTTGTATTCCTTTTTAACAAAATGGGGCTTTTCTCTTCCAATTTTTTAAATCCTAAAACTATTTTAAAAAGCCAACGTATAACCCGGTACAATAATGAAAATTATTGTTACCAATACCACGCGGTAATTGATAGAGAACATTTGTTAAACTAAAAACAAACTAAGTATGAAACGTTTATTAATTTTATTGCTCACCGGTTTGTTTGCGCAGCTGGTAGTTTCATGTTACCCGGAAGGCGCAGATAACATTGAAGACTATGATGTTGCCATTACAAACTACGACAAAGGTGCTGATTTCAGTGCTTTCACCACCTTTTCGATTCCTGACACGGTCGTTTATTTTGCGAATGACAATAGTGCCAGCAAACCTTCACATGAATTTGATGATGCTGTCATCAAAGCTGTGACCGATAATTTCGTAGCTATGGGATACGAAAAAGTAGCTGATCCGACAGCAACTACTCCTGCCGAAGATTTACCCAGCTTTATCGTGACCGTATCTGCTTTTTCTAATGTCAACTATGCTTATTTCGTTGACAACTGGTACAACAACTGGAATTGGTACTGGGGTGGCTGGTGGGGTGGTCCTTTCAATCCTTACTATCCTTGGTATCCGGTTAGTGTTTACTCTTACAGAACAGGTTCTGTGGTGGTGGAAATGGTTTCTACGGCTAAACGGAATGACGATAAAGTAAATGTTGTTTGGACGGGTATCGCAGACGGTTTGCTTCAGGGATCCAATTCTTTCGTTCTGAATCGTGTAGAATCACAAATCGATCAGTGCTTTATCCAGTCGCCTTATTTGAAGAAAGCCACGACTCCGAACAAATGATAACGGAGGGACCGCTATCTATAACAGAAATATATCGATTTATAAAAATACATGAATTATGAAAAAACTATTAATAATTGCCATATGCCTTTTCGGCCTGAGCCCTTTCCTGAAAGCTCAGATGCTTAATCTCAACTATCAGATTAGTCTGCCGATGAACCAGGTAAAAGATTTTACGGATAAAGCTAGTTTCCGCGGATTCGATATCGAATATCACCAGTTTTTAGGAGATCAATTCTCTATCGGTGCAGCTATTGGCTGGGATGTCTTTTACAAAGATAAAAAACACACTCCCGGAAATTTCAGATTCAATGGAAATAGTAATGTATATACGATTACCGGGAATCAGTATCGTTATATCAATACGGTGCCTATGTTAGCTATCGGCCGTTATTATTTTACAGATAATACGACGGCTGTCAGACCTTTTGTCGGCTTGGGTATCGGTACCAGCTGGACCGAGAGACGACTGGAAGTAGGACAGTTTGCTTCTACGATCTCCCGCTGGCAGTTTGCATTGGCTCCGGAGGTAGGGATGTATATCCCGATTAACGACCAGTTTGCTTTCAATGTGGGAGCCCGGTATAATTACGGTACCAAAGCTGCTCACGGAAGAGTACCTGAAATCCAGACTTTCAGCTTTAACTTCGGTGTGATCTTGATGGGGATGGACTAAAACTCAAATAACCCTGTGACAGAGATGATCTTCAAAGTCGGACTACCGGCTTTGAAGAGTCTCTGTTTTTTCTTTCCTGTTAGTGCCGGATTTATTTTATATCTAAATTTTCTATTTCCTTCAAATCATTAGCAATTGCTTTTTTTATCGAGTCTTCTTTTATAAACTCTGCTACCTTTTGTTCATTATGTTCGTATGAAATGGCCAGTACATTATTTTTGACTCCTTTACAACTCATACTGGAAGGTAAACTATAATCATCGTTATAAGCTGCGACTGTAATATTACTTCCATCGCTGCGGCTGATAGATTTTATCTGACAAGGTATTATTCCTGTAGGAGAAAGAAAGAGATATGAAAATATACCGTATTCCCAGGCTTTGCTTAACGAATGATAATCTTCGAGCTTTAGGTTTACAATATGTCCCTGTTGTGAAGAACGGGAGGGGACTAAAAAGTTACCGGCGTTTGTGTAGACCGTTGTCTGGGGAGACTTCAATTCGGTATTATTGAGATAAGAACGGGCAAGTTTATTGCCATCTTCGTCGACGATATTGAATTCATAAGTTTTTATCTGTTCAAAACCGGTGTAATTTATTTTTATTGTCTGTTCAAAATTATTTTTCTCATCAATTATACTTGAAAACACTTGCAATGTATTCGGGTTCCTTTTTGAATTAAAAAAAACAATTTCGAATACTCTTTCCCCACTGCTTAATTGCGTTTCATGCTCTATCTTATATTCAAAAGCGATTTGAGGGGTAAAAAGATGAAAATGTGATTTTTTAACATCCGCAGACTCTATTGTGGTATCACGTCCCGAGATGGGTTTGCCTTGTGCTATCACCCATTGATAAGCGGCGGTTGCTACAGCAAATTCTTTTGCTCCCCGGGCAGGCAGGCTTGCAGGAGCGATTCCGATGAATTTTTGTGTCGGGGCGAACATCCAATCCGGTAATTTTACACTTGTAACCGGCTGTACATCCTGCGATTTTTTTGTGTTTTGCTCCGGGGTGGCTGGATCTTTTTTCTCTTTTCCCGAAGTCAAAGGAGTTGCGGGGCTATCCGGTGATTCGGTTTTAAGGGTATCCGATTTATTTATCGTGTTATTTTTTGAGAGGATACACTGTTTCCCGGAAACCTCTTGCAGGTACCACCAAATCCCTCCGGCACATAAAATAAGAGCTGATAGGATCAAAATTGTTTTTAAAGAAAAGAAGCGGGATTTACGGGTCTCTAAAAAGTCGGTTTTTAGTTTTTTGTAAAATTCGTCGAAGTAATATTGATTATATTGAGGTCCGTTTTTCTTTGCTACATCTTTGATATCTGCCGGAAGATTTTCTGGAAAACCCTCGAACCCTTCGAGCAGGATGGGGATGATATTTTTCTGTTTTTTCAAAGCGTAAGCTAACTCTATTCGTAACCAGTCTTGTCGTGGATTAAAGGCCGGATCGAGTGTTCTGGCGAAAGCCCCTTTGCTCAGTATTAAAATGAAATCGGAACATTGGTCGATACGTTTCAGAAGTGCCTGATCGAAATCTCCGTTCCGAAGGGTATCCAAATCGAAGCTCACCCGATAGCCGTCTTTAGAAAATAAATCATAGAGGTGTTTCGCTGTTTCGTATCCCCCTTTACGTCTGTAACTGATAAAAATATCGTATTTCATGATCCGATCTTAAAGATTTACCACATCAGAATTTCTATTCAAAAATGCAAATAAAATTATTTCCGTCAAAATTAATTATATCTACATCGGTACACTTTGTTTTATTCCTGGGGTATGTTTACTAAAATTTTTGCCGGAGAGAGAATTCGATGAATTGTTTGGCATAGGGATCGGGTTCACCTTGCCGGTGAATGATATAAAACATCCGGTTGATATTCAGTTCGTCGATATCGATGATTTTTAATTTCCCGGCGGCCACTTCTTCGCGGATACTATAAATCGAAAGCAGAGCAAAACAGTTTGAATGAAGTAAATAATGTTTGATTCCTTCCGTACTACCTAAAACGAGCTGACAATTTAGTGTGTTTATGGCTATTCCGGCCTGTGCGAGCTGATTGCGGATGACGTGGTAGGTACCGGAACCCTGTTCACGCAAAACGAATGGGAGTTGGGGGAATTGTTCCGGAGAAATGTGTTCAGGGATTTTTGTTTCTGCTCCGGTGACCAATACAATCTCATCCCGGAGAAAAGGTATATAATGGAGGTCCGGTTGTGTCGGGGTTCCCTCTATAAAAGCGACATGAAGATTACCTGTTACAATTTCCTGTTCGATCTGTGCCGTATTTCCGCTCATCAAAGAAATAGCCATTTGCGGTGAGGCATTTTTGAATCGGACCAACGTCTCCGGAAGGACATATTGGGATAAAGTGGTACTGGCTCCAATGTGAAGTGTGCCTGTAAAAGTATGTTTCATTTTATCGATTCTGAAATTTATTTCCCGTTCCTTCCGAACTAAAATTTCAATTTCCGAGTACAGATACTGTCCGGCTTCGGTGAGTTGCATCCGACCTTTTATCCGGTTGAAGAGGGTAATACCCAGTTCTTTTTCCAATTCTTTTATATTTTTAGAAATTGCTGGCTGGGATAGTAATAACTCTTCAGCTACTTTTGTGGTGTTGGGAGTTTGAGCCAGATGATAAAAAACTTTGTATTTGTGATCGAGCATAGGAATAAAAATTAATAGAAAGCAAAATAATAGAAATTAATTCTTTAAAACAAAGGAATCCGGAACGACGTAAAAATTAATTTAAATTTAGAGTTAAATAGGGAGAAAAGTGGTAATCGTTAATTTAAATCGTTTTAATTCGAATGATTTGTTTGTTATTAAATGTAAAAACATTAATTTGGAGCCATCAAATTTGAAAATTGGCATAAGGCTTGTGTTATTGATAAAATGATTGTTAAGTCGGTGAAATACTTGTACTTAGAAAGAATGTCCGAAACTAAAAATGAGATATATGGAAAACAAATTAGATGTCTTAACTAAAAAGCTGTATGAAGAGGGGGTCGATAAGGCGAATCAGGAAGCTGAAAAAATAATCGCTCAAGCAAAGGAAAAAGCAGCAAAATTGATTGCAGAGGCTGAGGAACAGGCAAAGGGAATAAAAGCCGGAGCAGCAACCGAAGTCGAAAATATGAAAAAAAAGGCTGAATCAGAGATGACTTTGAGCGCACGTCAGGCGATTACTGCTTTGAAACAGTCGATCACTTCCCTGATATCCGGTGAAGTGGCAGGAAATATCGCTAAGGCAGGTTTTAAAGACGAAGCATTCGTGCAGGAAATGATTGTCGCTATTCTGAAAAAATGGGACGTAGCTTCCGGAAACCTGAACCTGGAATTGATTTTGTCTGAGGAAGAGAAAGAAAAATTCCAACAGTTTGTGGCGACCAAATACAAAGAATTGTTGGATAAAGGCCTTGAAATAAAAGTAGGAGATCATACGGATGCTTTCGTCATACAACCGAAGGACGGAGGATATCAGGTTGCTTTTTCCGAGAAGTTGTTCGAGACTTTCTTCAATCAGTATATGAGAAGCTTTACCAAGAGCTTGCTCTATAAATAATTTACGATTTAATTTACATGGATTATATTGCTTTTATAGCAGGCTTGCCGGAAATTGCCTGGGATGATCGGAAATTGTCTTTGACAGTGGCCGAATTTCGGGAACAATTGAAAGATTATATCAGTGGTAGGGATGAACGGTTGATCGATTTATTCTTTTTACCTAATGATAATGCCCAGGTGTTGCGTTTGTTGAGGAAACAAGAACCCGATGGGGCGTTGTCTACTGTTTATCCGGTGAAATTGCTGGAAGATGAAATACAGGAACCGGATAAAACGATTCCGGCTTACCTGAGGGAATTCATTACTGATTTTAAGGAAGAGCATTTGCGTTATGATGTTTCGCCCGAGAATGTGTTGAGCTGGATGTATTATGATTATATGATGAAAGCCGACAACCAACTGGTGAAGAGATATGCAGAGTTTTCCATGAATCTGAAAAATCTGGTCACTGCTTTGAATGCCCGGAAATATGGGATGGAAGTGGCAAAAGAGGTGATCGGGAGTAATGAGTTTGCAGTAGCTTTGCGGACATCCAATGCGAAAGATTTCGGTTTGACCCTGGATTATCCTTATGTCGAAAAAGTGATTGCTTTGATGGATAACGATAATTTAGTAGAACGCGAACGGGGACTCGATTTGATTATTTGGCATTTCTTGGATGAAGCGGTGACTTTTGATTATTTTTCTTTGGAAAGAGTCATCAGTTATATGCTTCGTCTGATGATCGTCGAACGGTGGAGCAAGATGAGTTCAGAGTCCGGGCGGAAGGTGTTTATGGAAATGGTCGACCGTTTCCGGAAAAGTTTTCAGTTTGAAGAACAATTTAAATAATTTACGATGAATGAATTACAAAGGATATAGAGAAATCGTCGATTCTTGTAATTCAAAAATCAAAAATAAATAAGGTTTATGGCAAAAACACAAGGAAAAGTCCATAGCATTATTTCTAACCTTGTACTCGTTAAAGTCGAAGGGCCTGTTTCCCAGAATGAGATTTGTTTCATAGAGGAAAACGGGGAACGTTTGATGGCCGAAGTGATAAAGGTGGTGGGAGATCTTGCTTATGTGCAGGTATTTGAGAGCACCCGTGGTTTGAAACCCGGAATGCCTGTTGAATTTCAGAATCACATGTTGGAAGTGAGTCTCGGACCTGGTCTGTTGTCGAAAAACTTCGATGGCTTACAGAATGACCTGGATAAAATGACAGGTGTTTTTTTGAAAAGAGGAGAATATACAAATCCTTTGGAGGACGATAAAAAATGGAGCTTTACGCCGCTGGCCAAAGCCGGGGATAAGGTGAAAGCTGCCGATTGGCTCGGAAATGTGAAGGAAAACTGGCTGGATCATAAGATTATGGTTCCTTTTAAGCTGGAGGGAGAATATACGGTGGTTTCCGTAGTCCCGGCAGGGGAATACACGATTTTGGATACGATTGCCGTATTGAAAGATCGTACCGGGAAAGAAATCAATGTCACGATGGTGCAGAAATGGCCGGTAAAAGTAGCTATCCGGAATTATGTGGATAAACCACGTCCTTTCCGGCAGATGGAAACGGGTGTTCGGGTCATCGATACCATGAACCCGATGCTGGAAGGGGGAACCGGATTTATTCCGGGACCGTTCGGTACGGGAAAGACGGTGTTGCAGCATGCTTTGGCCCGTTTTGCGGATGCAGATGTGATTATCATGGCTGCCTGCGGTGAACGTGCCAATGAGGTGGTGGAAATATTTACCGAATTCCCGGAATTGCAGGACCCGCGGTCAGGACGTTCCCTCTATGAACGTACTACCATTATTGCCAATACGTCGAATATGCCCGTTGCTGCTCGTGAAGCATCTGTGTACACGGCGATGACGATCGGAGAGTATTACCGGGCAATGGGAATGAAAGTGCTGTTATTGGCCGATTCTACTTCTCGTTGGGCGCAAGCTTTGCGTGAGATGTCGAACCGTATGGAGGAACTTCCCGGGCAGGATGCTTTCCCGATGGACTTGTCTGCGATTATCTCCAACTTCTATGCCCGGGCCGGGATGGTATATCTGAATAACGGTAGTACAGGTTCTGTCACGTTTATCGGTACGGTATCGCCTGCCGGTGGTAACCTGAAAGAACCGGTAACCGAATCGACCAAGAAAGTGGCCCGTTGTTTCTACGCATTGTCACAGGCTCGTGCTGACTCCAAACGTTATCCGGCGATCGATACCCTGGAATCTTATTCGAAATATCTGGAATACCCCGAATTTGTCGAATATGCCCGGAAAAATATTTCGGACCGGTGGATAGAAGATGTGAATGAAGCCCGTAATATGCTGGTCAGAGGCCGGGAAACAGCTGAGCAAATCGATATTTTGGGAGATGATGGTGTTCCATTGGATTATCACCTGATATTCTGGAAATCGGAATTGATTGACTTCGTGATCCTGCAACAGGATGCTTTCGATAATATTGACGGATCGACCTCGATGGCGCGTCAGCAATATATGCTGAATATGGTTTTGGATGTTGTACGTTCGGATTTTGACTTCGATTCTTTCGAAGAAGTAAATCCTTACTTCAAACGGATCATCAATGCTTTTAAACAGATGAACTATTCCGAATTTCAGTCCGGCCATTTCAAGAAATTCGAAGCGGAAGTGAAAGATATTATTAATGAAAGAAAAAAATAAGTAATTTATGAGTTACGATAGGACGCCAGGGGAAACAGAGCTGAATATGCGTTGCAATCGTAAATCGTAATTCAAAAATCCAAAATAAATTAAGGTATGAACACTGCTTTTCAAAAGGTATATACCAAAATTACCCAGATTACCAAAGCTACCTGTTCACTGAAAGCTCAGGGGGTCGGAAATGACGAACTGGCGATTGTGAATGGCCGTTTGGCTCAGGTTGTGAAGATTTGGGGGGAAGACATCACGTTGCAGGTATTTTCCGGCACCGAGGGTATTCCGACCAATGCTGAGGTGACTTTTCTGGGAAAAGCTCCTACACTGAAGGTAGGAGAGGATCTGTGCGGACGTTTTTTCAATGCATTCGGAGATCCGATCGATGGCGGGCCTGCTGTAGATGGCGAAGAACGTGAAATCGGGGGACCGTCTGTGAATCCGGTACGCCGTAAACAACCTTCGGAATTGATCGCTACCGGTATTGCAGGTATCGACCTGAATAATACGTTGGTGTCGGGACAGAAGATTCCGTTTTTTGCCGACCCGGATCAACCTTATAATCAGGTGATGGCGAATGTGGCTTTGCGTGCACAAACCGACCGGATTATCCTGGGAGGAATGGGATTGACCAACGATGACTATCTGTATTTCAAAAATTTGTTCGACAATGCCGGTGTACTCGATCGTATCGTCAGTTTTGTCAATACGACCGAAGCTCCTCCTGTCGAACGGTTACTGGTGCCGGATATGGCCTTGACCGCGGCAGAATATTTTGCCGTGGACAAGAACGAAAAAGTGTTGGTATTGCTGACCGATATGACCTTATATGCCGATGCGTTGAGTATTGTGTCGAACCGTATGGACCAGATCCCTTCGAAAGATTCTATGCCCGGTTCATTGTATTCGGATTTGGCTAAAATCTATGAAAAGGCCGTACAGTTCCCGCAGGGGGGATCGATTACCATCATTGCCGTGACGACCTTGTCGGGCGGTGATATTACACATGCTATCCCGGATAATACCGGATATATCACAGAAGGTCAGTTGTTCTTGCGGAAAGATACGGAGATCGGTAAGGTGATTGTCGATCCGTTCCGAAGCTTGTCCCGTCTGAAACAGTTAGTGATCGGTAAGAAAACCCGGAAGGACCATCCTCAGGTAATGAACGCCGCTATCCGTCTGTATGCCGATGCTGCCAATGCACGGACAAAATTGGAAAATGGTTTCGATTTGACCGATTACGATAAACGTACGCTCGATTTCGCCCGGGATTATTCGAATGAATTATTGGCTATCGACGTGAATATCGGTATTACCCAGATGTTGGACACAGCCTGGGCACTGTTCCGGAAATATTTTACCCGTTCGGAACTGGGAATCAAGAAAGAGATCGTGGACGAATTTGGAAATATGGATTAATTTGCGGTTTACGATAATTAAAATAAATCAGTCGGTATGGCAATAAAATTTCAATACAATAAAACTTCCCTGCAGAGTCTTGACAAACAACTCAAGATGAGGGTAAGAGCTTTGCCTACCATCAAAAATAAGGAATCTGCCTTGCGTTCAGAAGTAAAGAAAGCAAAAGAAGTTGCGGATGAGTTTGACGGAAAATTAGACGACACACTCAATGGCATCAGTGATATGCTTCAACTTTATGATGAATATACTCCGGATATTCTTACCGTGAAAGATGTCAATATGTCGGTGAAGAAAATTGCAGGAGTACGTACGCCGGTGTTGGACCAGGTGGAGTATGAAATAAAAGACTTCAGTCTGTTTAATGCACCGGGATGGTTCCTTGACGGGATTCAGCACGTGAAAGAAGTAGTAAATATCGCTCTCGAACGGGAGTTTTATATGCGGAAGATGGAATTACTGGATCGTGCCCGTAAGAAAACGACACAAAAGGTGAATCTGTATGAGAAAGTACAGATCCCCGGATTTCAGGAAGCAATCCGAAAGATTAAGCGATTCCTGGAAGATGAGGAGAACCTTTCCAAGTCGGCACAAAAGATTGTGAAAACCCGTAAAGCGATGGAGGACGAAGCATGATAGTACCAATGAGAAAATTATCCCTGCTGATATTCTATCGGGATTATCAGGCATTTCTCGGGGAACTTCGGGAAAAGGGAGTGGTTCATATCCATGAAAATAAAAAACGATCGGCCGAAGACGAAGAACTGAAACACAAGTTTGCCGTCATTAAGCGGATCGGAGAAATGATCAAACAGCTGTCCAAACGGATTCCTGAAACTAAGGAGACTTTTACGGAATTATTGGAACGTTGGTCACAGGCGATGGAACCGAAAGAAAAGTTGTTTTTTTATCAACAAGTGTTTTATGCGGGAGATCGGTTGAAAGAAGAGTCAGAAGTAACCGAATTGGATTTGCTGACTTTTCTGGAAAACCAGTTCAAACGAATGGAACATATTGATCAACAGATTGCTTCGCTGGAAAAAGAAGGTATGATCTATGAACCTTGGGGAGATTTGCCCGACGAACAGATCGGCGGACTCCAAAGGGCAGGTTGGGATCTGCGGTTTTTCACCGTTCCCGACCGGAAATATTTACCTGAATGGGAAGACAAATACAATGCGTTTGTTATAAACCAGGATAAGGGACAAAAGTATTTTGTTACTGTCCTGCCCCGGGAGGTAGAAGAATATCCCGAAGCCGATGTCGTGTCTTTTCCTCAGATGAGTGCGGAACAAATCCGGCAACAGGTCGCCGGGTTGAAAACCGAAAAAGAAACGGTTGCCGAAAACTTGAAGAAGATCGCGGCTTTTTCGGTGGAATACCTGAAGGATTTGAAAGTACGGATTTGTGAAGATACGGATACTTTAAAAGTGAAGGATGCTGCAATGACTTTACTTGAAGATAAGGTGATTGCTCTGGAAGGTTGGGTGCCGGAAGCTATTGCAGCCGATACGGACCACTGGCTGGCAGATAAAGGAGTTGCTTATGAACTCGAGATTCCGACAGAGCAGGATAATCCTCCTATTCTGCTGAAGAATAATAAGTTTGCTCGTTTGTTTGAATTTATCGGCGAGCTGTATTCGCTGCCTAATTATCGGGAAATCGACTTGACACCGTTTTTTGCACCGTTTTTTGTGCTGTTTTTCGGTTTTTGTCTGGGAGATGCCGGATATGGATTGCTGCTGTTGTTGGGTATCACCATTTATAAGTTTAAGGCGAAGCCGGCAATTAAACCGATTCTGTCGTTAGCACAATGGCTGGGTATTTCTACAGTGATCATGGGAATTGTCGGAGGTACTTTCTTCGGTATCCAATTGCTGGATGTACAGGTTCCCTGGATGGAGAAGATGAAAGCTTATATGTTGGATTCACAACAGCTGTTCAACCTGGCTTTGATCGTCGGAGCCGTACAAATTATCTTCGGTATGTTCCTAAAAGTGGCTAACCAGTGGAAACAACATGGTTTTGCAGCAGCTCTCTCGACAATCGGATGGCTCGTGTTGATTCTGGGAGAAGGAATCTGTTATTGGTTGTCGACCAAGGGATATGCAATGGATGTCCCGATGTATGTTGTCGGTGCTGTAGCAGGATTACTGATCTTTGTATTCAATAATGTTCGTCGGAATGTATTCATTAATATCGGTGCCGGTTTATGGGATTCTTATAATATGGTCACCGGCCTTTTAGGAGATACACTTTCTTATATCCGTTTGTTTGCCTTGGGTATTTCGAGCGCGGTATTGGGATTGGTGTTCAATGATCTGGCAATGAATATGAGTCCGGATGTGCCGGGAGTAAAACAGTTGGTCATGTTGATCATCCTGTTGTTCGGACATAGTGTGAACTTGTTTATGGCTGGATTGGGTTCCTTTGTACACCCGATGCGTCTGACTTTTGTTGAGTTTTATAAGAATGCAGGTTTTGAAGGAGGCGGTAAGAAATACCGGCCTTATAAGAAAAGAAGTAATTGAAACCTGCTATTATAGATTTATATCCAAAAAAGAATTGAAAAATTATAATTAACAAACAATTAAAAAATAGAAATCATGAATGAGATTATTTTAGCTTATATTGGGGTTGGATTGATGTTAGGACTGTCCGGAATTGGTAGTGCTTATGGCGTAACTATCGGTGGTAATGCTACGATCGGTGCACTGAAGAAGAATGACGAAGCTTTTGGTAACTATATGGTATTGTGTGCACTTCCTGGTACACAGGGACTTTATGGATTCCTGGGCTTTTTCTTGCTGAAGAATGTATTGGTAGCCGGTATTACCTGGTTACAGGCTGCTGCTGTTTTTGGTGCCGGCTTAGGACTTGGATTGGTATGTCTGTTTTCTGCCATCCGTCAGGGCCAGGTATGTGCTAATGGTATCATCGGTATCGGTTCAGGATACGATGTGTTCGGTAAAACTCTGATTTTGGCCGTATTCCCTGAGTTGTATGCTATTGTTGCTGTTGCTGCAACTTTCATGATCAGTACGATGATCTAAGTATAAATATAGTTTTAGAATTCGAAGGTTGTCCCCTTCGAAAAGTGCATCTTAAAGTTCTGAAAAGAAGTTTAGGGGGGTATTTTTCGAAGGGGATTGTTTTTTCGTTTCAATATTACGAAACGCTCCTTTAAACTTCTGAAAAAATTTGCTATTTCGGTTTTCAAATTCTTCATCGGTTCTAAAGATTGCTCTGATAGGAGATTTTATGATAGAGTAGAATATGTAAATCATTGATTGTAAGTTGAATTAATGCGGTCCTGAGATTTACTCTGCATTTGGGGGAACTTAAAAACGTTTCACTTTGGATAGTATGAACTGTTTCGGTTCGTTCGATGGTGTATTTGAGGTTTAAAAGTAAAACTTGAGGTAGAGTTTGAATTTCTGCTCCTTATTTTATAAGTGTTGATTGTTAGGCTTTTATGTAAAATATTCATTTTTTTTGAAAAAAAGTTCGTAAAAAATTTGGAGATGGGGTATAAATTGTTCTATCTTTGCAGCCGCAATCAGGGAATGAGGGATTAAACCAATAGCGCAGGTGAGTGGTGGTGAAGGGTTGGTTTCCAGAGTTTTGGGTTGTGCAGAGTTCTTCAGAATATTGCCCTGGTCGGGGTTTGAAAAAAAACTTCAAAAATTTCTTTTGAAAAGTTTGGAGTTGATGAAAAAGTCCTTACCTTTGCAGCCGCTTTCCGAAACGAAGCGGACGTTCTGAAACATTTTGACTGATGTGTTTTT
>NZ_LARL01000140.1:0-1862 GCF_000980295.1 Odoribacter sp. N54.MGS-14
GTTTCTTTAGAAAGAAGTGTACCTTCTATGGCTTTTTCTTTGGGAACGATCGCACTACACAAGAATGTGGATGCTTCATCATCTCCCCCGTGATTATATCTGAGGTCGAGTACAAGATCGGTGATTCCGGCTTCCTTAAATTCGTTGAATGCTTTTGCGATGCTGGAGTTGAATGTTTTTGAGAAGAGGGTGTACATGAGGTAACCGATTTTGTGATTTCCCAGTTCGAAGAGCTTCGTGATAAGAATGGGGTCCGTGTCCATCTTTCGAGAGGTGATGGTGACGGTTTGTCCCGTGGAACCAATGGCGTTCCCCTCTCGTTTACCTAGGCCCAGTCGTAGCGTTCCGGGTTTGGTAAGCTTGTTGAGATCGTCTTCCGTGAGGTTTTGTGAGTTCAGTTTTACAATGATGTCTCCTCGTTTCAGCTTTTCAGCAGCCGGAGAACCGGGATAGACATATTGGACGACTGCAAAGCATTCTTTGCTGTTTGAAAATTGCCCGTAAGCAAGTCCGTAACCGTAAGTTTCTCCCGTTCCTTCCATTTCGTCTAAAAATTCGTCCACGTCATCTGTGATCAGGGACCATTTGTCCTT
This sequence comes from Odoribacter sp. N54.MGS-14, assembly GCF_000980295.1. Classification (NCBI taxonomy): domain Bacteria; kingdom Pseudomonadati; phylum Bacteroidota; class Bacteroidia; order Bacteroidales; family Odoribacteraceae; genus Odoribacter; species Odoribacter sp. N54.MGS-14. The sequence continues at coordinate 594 of NZ_LARL01000140.1, forward strand.
GGAGGAAAGAAGAGCCTTGAAATATTCTTTCGGGTCTTTTTCTGATTCCGGTTTAATATCCGGTATTTCGTCATACCACAAGTAGAATGTAGATAAATTGCTCTGAATGAATTGATTCATTCGTGTGGCTAATTCATCGTCTTCCGAGTGATTGTTATCTTTCTCACAGGAAACTAAAAGAGATAGCACAAGGAATAAAGAAAATAGAATTTTTGATGTATTCATGAATGATTTTTTTGTGATTGTTTGGTAAAATAAGTAAAATATACCGACAATTCCTATCTTTTGTCCGAATTTATGGCGAGGAAACGGGAGACTCAATTAAATCATAATGAAGTTTTTACTCTTTTCATGAAAAAAATGCGTGAAAATAATTCGAAATAAATTTGTGAGAGAAACAAAAAGATATACCTTTGCAACCGCAATTGAGAAACACAATTGAAGGATTCAGTAGCTCAGCCGGTAGAGCACAACACTTTTAATGTTGGGGTCCTGGGTTCGAGTCCCAGCTGGATCACGGAAGGCGATTACGAAAGTAGTCGCCTTTTGCGTTGATATGGATTGTTACAATGTTCAGTAAAAATGGGATCAACCGGAAAATCTGTGTTTTTTTCGATAGTGTTTCAAAAAGTGTGTAAATCCTTTCTTTTTTCATCTTTGCAAATCTATTCATTTTTAATAAAATAATCTTGATTCTAAAAAATTATAAATAGGGTATTTATAAATATCCGCGTTTTGAGCCACGGTCCCCATCAGTAGAATGACGGCCTGTGGATTCGGCATGGCCCCTCTCATGTTAATAACCCTCTTATAATCCCTGTTCAGTCTTTCGATCCAGTTCGTGGTATAAATCATTCCCCTGATTTCCCTTTCATATTTGAAGTATGTAAAATAAAACCTGTACCTGTCGTGCTGGTATCTCTTTAGCGGCGGGTAACTCTTTTGCCACCTTTGTATGAACTCCTTAAATACACCGAATGCCTTTTCCGGGGTAATGTCCCATTGGTCAGGAGAGCAGATTTGTTTGAGTTCCTCCATAACCTGTTTCTTATCCCTTGGCTTGACTTTATTCACGATATTCCTTTTCAGATGAACGGTACACAACTGCAGATCCGCTTGGGGAAAAGTATCGGCCAGCGTGTTTTCAATACCGGATAACCCGTCACATACCAACAGGTCCACCACGGCTACACCTCTTTCTTTGAGACCTTCAAAAACATCCTTCCAATTGGTCGCGCTTTCCGTGGGAAAGTTTACCACGGTTAAAAC
>NZ_LARL01000199.1:0-267 GCF_000980295.1 Odoribacter sp. N54.MGS-14
TGGTGTGACGGGCGGTGTGTACAAGGCCCGGGAACGTATTCACCGCGGCATGCTGATCCGCGATTACTAGCGATTCCAACTTCATGCAGGCGGGTTGCAGCCTGCAATCCGAACTGGGATGGCTTTTAGGGGTTTGCTCCACCTCGCGGTATTGCCTCCCTCTGTTAACCACCATTGTAGTACGTGTGTGGCCCAGGACATAAGGGGCATGATGATTTGACGTCGTCCCCACCTTCCTCCGTTTTGTCAACGGCAGTCTCGCTAGAG
>NZ_LARL01000031.1:0-32276 GCF_000980295.1 Odoribacter sp. N54.MGS-14
TTAGAAAAATTTTATAGAATAAAATACCGGCTCACCTCTATCGGATTATGGATAGTTGGGTTACTTTACCGGAAAATCTTTTTTCGTTGAAATTTATGGTTTTCAGGTCCGGTTTAGCTTGCCAGGCAGTGATGACGGGAGTCGAAGGTATTCGTGTTCGGGGACCATTGGAGCTCTGGCGAGTGTCGTCTTGCTTTTTCTGAACGTCCGACCGGTGGTGTCTGACGGAAACGTAACGTAAAGTTTTTTGCGGAGTGAGGAGTTCCGCCGGTCAGTGAAAGAAAAAGCTAGATGACCGACAGAAGCGACCGCGTCCCCGAACACGAATACCGAAGACGAACAAGGACCGGAATAATTCTACATTTTAGGTATCAGAAACTATATCAAGGCAACCATTTGTACGGTTTTAACGGTTTCCTGACTCAGATATTCCCCATCCGCCGTGTAATAAACGATCAATTTATTGCGATCGCCTTTCAGAATCAGTTTATAAACCGAATTCTCTTCAAAAGAAAACTGTTCAATAGCGTAAGCGACATATTTTGAAATCACAGCCGACTTGACAGCCTGGGGCAATTCTGTCCGTACTTCGTTCTTTTTTTCCACTTTCTGGAGTAAGGATTCTGAAGTAGGGACCAGATCTACGGCAAATGCAGATAATGTAAACGCCCCAACCACAATAGCGATCCATAATGTTCTCTTTATATTTTTCATGCTCCTTGTCTTTTAAAGTTTTTTCTGTTTTATATAGAAGACAAGAAAAATATATGCCACAAAAAACAGCAATGGTCAGAGCGGATACAAAAGCCTAAAAATCAAATCATTATCCCAAACGATATATTTCAAAAAATGGGGAATCGATTCCCCAACAGTGTGGAAAAGTGTGGAACTATTCCATTAATTCTGCTTCTGCCCGCCACACCTGCTCCGGCTTCCATTCCGAACTATGGCGTTCAAATTTCTCCCGAATCTGCTGCAAACACAGATTGCCGATACTTCCTTCATGGGTATGATGTAAAGGCCGGGAAATATCCCCCCTATATTCTCCGAGCTGCACTTTTTCAGCGACCATCCGGTAAGCTTCGCGAAAAGGAATCCCCGCAGCGACTCTGTCATTTACTTCTTCAACCGTAAAGAGATAACTGTATTTTTTATCCTGAAGAATCAGCGGATTCAATTCGATTTCTTTCAACACCATCTCTGTCATAAACAGACAATCGGTCAGTTCTTTAAATGCCGGCAAATATATCTCCTTACTCAACTGCATATCCCTGAAATACCCGGAAGTCAGGTTCGCACAAAGCATAGCCATCTGTGTAGGCAGAGACTGAATCCGGTTGGTCTTCGCCCGGATCAACTCGAAGATATCCGGGTTTTTCTTATGAGGCATAATACTGGAACCGGTGGTAAACCGATCGGGAAGTCTGAGAAAACCAAAATTTCCACAAGCAAACAAACACACGTCTGCAGCCAGTTTCCCCAGTGTCGTCGCAACAGTAGCCAAAGCAAAGAGTACATTTTTCTCCATTTTCCCTCTTTGCATCTGGGCGTAAACTGAATTATAAGCCAGATCGCCGAATCCCAATAACCGGGTCGTCATCGTCCGGTTTAAAGGTACAGAAGAACCATAACCGGCTCCCGATCCCAAGGGATTGGTATTGACCATATCGTAAGCAGCTTTCAACATCAACAGGTCGTCTGCCAAAGACTCCGCATAAGCGCTAAACCACATGCCGAATGAAGAAGGCATAGCGATTTGCAGATGGGTATACCCCGGCATCAGAATATCTTTGTTGGCTTCTGCCTTTTCCATAAGCAAATGAAACAAGGAGGTCACCTGTTGCAGCACATCGATCAAGGCAGTACGGGTAAACAGTTTCAGATCGGTCAGTACCTGATCATTACGGGAACGCCCTGTATGAATCTTTTTACCGGCTTCCCCACACTTTCGGGTGAGGAGGCATTCTATTTGCGAATGGATGTCCTCTATCCCCGCCTCAATATGAAATTTTCCCTGTTCTATTTCAGCGAAGATATCTTTCAACCCTTGCGCCAAATCTTTCAATTCACCATCGGAAATCAGCCCGATATGATGCAACATTTTTAAATGAGCCATATTACCTAATACATCGGCTTTCGCCAACATTACATCCAACTCTCTATCTTTACCGATCGTAAATTCTTCGGTGAAACGATCGATGTCGTATCCTTTATCCCAAAGTTTCATATGAGTATCATTTTAATTTTAACGATCCCCTGTCAGCCTCCCTCCCAGATCATTTTCCGGAGGATACCAGTAGGGTAACCGACCGATTATACATAGGCTTAAAAACAAAAGCCATCCAACAATTTAACAAAGAGCATGATTCCTTCCTCTATTTCATCCAATCCGATATATTCATCGGCCGTATGGCTACGGGCACTGTCCCCCGGTCCGATCTTCAGCGACGGATAAGGGATAACGGCCTGATTGGAAGTTGTAGGCGATCCGTAGGTTTTCAAGCCTAAATCCTTACACCGCAATACGATCGGGTGATCGATAGGAATAGCCGAAGAGTTGAGAGAAAAAGAACGGGGCCGGACTTCACTTTTCACATTTCTGCGAATCGTCTCGTAAATATCGGAATTCGTATAATATTCATTTACCCGGATGTCTACCATAAACCGGCATTCAGCCGGTACAACATTGTGTAAGGTTCCGGCTTCGATTCCGGTCACAGTCATTTTTACTTTACCTAATAAAGGAGATTCCTTCCCGAAGCGGTAGGACCTGAACCATTCGATATCGGATATCGCTTCGTAAATAGCATTCAGTCCTTCATTTCTTGCCGCATGTCCGGATTTTCCTTTCGCGACACAATCGACGACCATCAAACCTTTTTCAGCAATAGCTGCCTGCATGCCTGTGGGCTCACCGATCAGGGCCAAATCGATTTTACCTAAGTTGCCGACAATACGCTGTATGCCATTTTTTCCGGTATTCTCCTCCTCTGCCGACTCGAGACAAACCAGATTATAGGCCTGTTTCTTTTCTGCCAATTGTAGAAAAGCGGCCATCATGGCAACTACACTACCACCGGTATCGTTACTCCCTAAGCCGTATAATTTTCCATCTTCCACTACGGCAGTAAACGGATCTTTCTCCCAGTTTCCATTCGGCCGAACGGTATCCAAATGAGCATCCAGCAGAATCGTCGGTTTTACCGGATCGAAATTCCGGGATTTTACCCATACGTTATTTCCACTTCGTTCTGCGGAATATCCATGTTCTGCCCACGTAGCTACCATCAAATCGGCTACCCGTTCTTCATTCCCGCTGAACGAAGGAATAGAAATCATTTTCTTTAAAAGTTCTATGGTCTCCATATTTCGTCTTTTATCTTAAAACCGTTCCCCCGTCCAAATGGCAGGGATCCGTCAAACGCACCGATTTTACTCCGGCCTTTATAGTTTTAAAAGCATTATCGAGTTTAGGGATCATCCCTGCATGAATCGCTCCTTGTTCCAAATATCCGGCATACTTTTCTTTATCGAGCACCGGGATCACCGAATCCGCATCGTTTACATCCAGCAATACGCCGGGTTTATCGAAACAAAATATCAATTCGGTATCATCGATCCGGCTCATAGCAACCGCCACAGCTCCGGCAACACTATCGGCATTGGTATTTAAGAGTTGTCCCGCTCCATCGTATGTAATCGGAGAAATGACCGGCATCACCTGCCGATGCAACAGACCGGCCAAAACCCCGGTATCCACGCGATCGATATCTCCGACAAATCCCCAATCGATTTCTTTCACCTCCCGCTTATGTGCCAGAATCACTTTTTGGTCACATCCTGACAGGCCGCAGGCATTCACATTCCGTACCTGTAAAGCTGCGACCAGTTTTTTATTCGCCCATCCGGCATAGGCCATCACGGCAACCTCCAGGGTTTCCCGGTCGGTAATCCGCCGGCCATCGATCATACGGGTCCTGATCCCCAAACGCGCAGACAATTGTCCGGCCATACTTCCCCCTCCATGTACCAATACACTATCCCGGTAGCAGGCGGATAATTCATCACACAAACCGTTCAATACAGCATCGTTCTCGATCAGTTTACCACCGATTTTTATTATTCTGATCATAAAGAATTTATTAAGTTTATAAAGTGATCCGTACCCCGAAGACACCAGGCTGCCAGGTACCGATCAGCGACTACAGGTCTCGCCGACCTTCTCCTGTAACCGAGCCATCCCATTGTCCATCGTTTGCCGGAAAGCCTTCAAAAATTCATCCACTTCTTTCCGGGTAATGATCAAAGGCGGAAGTAAACGAAGGGTATAATTTCCACTATATCCTGTCATTATCCGGTGTTCGGAGATCAATCTCTTCCGGACCTCTTCCTGTGAAATTTTCACGTCTACTCCTATCATCAAGCCTTTTCCCCGTACTTCCTTCACCCCCGGCATATTCTTCAATTCCTGAATCAGATATTTCCCCAAGCCGGCAGCATTATTGACCAAATATTCTTGTTGTATAACCTCCAATACTGCCAGAGCAGCGGCACAAGCCAGATGGTTTCCGCCGAAAGTAGTCCCGAGCATTCCTTTACGGGCTTTAATCTTAGGCGAAATCAACAAACCACCTATCGGAAAGCCGTTGCCCATCCCTTTAGCCATCGTGATGATATCCGGTAAAACACCGGCATGCTGATGAGCGAAGAATTTACCTGTACGCCCATATCCGGATTGTACTTCGTCTACAATCATCAGAGTACCTGTAGAGGTGCAAAGTTCGCGCATCGACTGCAAGAAACCGGTATCAGGCATTTGTATACCACCGACTCCCTGTATACCTTCGACAATCACAGCAGCATAAGCACCGGTCTCCAGCTCGCTTTCCAATGCCTTCCGATCGTTCAATCCAATAAAAGTCACCTCATGACATCGGTTCAAGGGTGCTTGAATGGCCGGATTATCCGTCACCGCCACCGCCACACTCGTCCTACCGTGAAACGCAGCTCTCATAGCCAGTATTTTGGACCGGTCTGTAATGAAAGAGGCCAGCTTCAACGCATTTTCGTTCGCTTCGGCTCCACTATTGCAAAGGAATAAGTTGTATTCCGGATAACCGGAAACTTTTCCCAATAGCAAAGCCAATTCATCCTGTAAAGGATTCCTCACCGCATTCGAATAAAAACCGATCCGATTCAGCTGGCGAGTCATTTTCTCCACATATACCGGATGGCTGTGACCGATGGAAATCACGGCATGTCCTCCATAAAAATCAAGATATTTATCCCCATTTTTATCCCAGAGGTAAGCTCCTTTGGCTTTTACCGGTTCCAAATCCAATAAACTATAAACTTCGAATAATCCCATAATAAAAAAGGTAAAAAGGTAAAGGTAAAAAGCTGAAAGAAACATCGCTTCCAGGCTTTCAGTCAAAAATAGTTGGCCTTCAGACGGAGACCGGTTGTTTCTTCCAGGCCAAAAAGCAAGTTCATATTTTGAACTGCCTGGCCGGAAGCCCCCTTCAGCAGGTTGTCGATCACTGAAGTGATCAGCATTTGTTCGCCTTGCTTAGAGATATGAATATAGCAGTAGTTCGTATTCACTACTTGTTTCAGATACAACGGTTCGTCAGAGACATATACAAAAGGATGTGTATTATAATAAGCTTTATAAAGGGCTGTAATGCCTTCGATCGTAATATCCGTACGAATCACCGTATTGACCAGTATCCCCCGGGTATGGCACCCCCTCACCGGTACAAAAGCCAAATCGGGGAAGCCTTTTGCTCCTGCTCTCACCAAAGTCTCCCGGATTTCATCCAAATGCTGGTGGGTGAAAATCTTATAATTGGAGAGATTATTACAACGATTACTGAAATGAGTATCTGCTGTCGGCTTTTGGCCGGCACCGGTCGATCCGGTAATCCCCACAACAGTAATCTCTTCCGGTAAGCGCCCGATCGAAGCCAACGGAATAAGTCCCAGCTCGATAGCTGTAGCGAAACATCCCGGGTTAGCTACATATCGCCCCTTTCTAATCTCTTCACGGGACAACTCAGGCAGGCCATAAATAAAACCGTTGGACTCCTTTTCCAAACGAAAATCATTCCCAAGGTCGATAATCTTCACATTTGCAGGGATCGGATGAACATTCAGAAATTTTCCCGACACCCCATGTCCCATACAGAGAAAGAGTACGTCAATATCTGAAAAATCGATATCCGAGAAAACAAGCCGGGAATACAACAAATCTTGATGTACTTTATATACCGGCAATCCCTGGTGGGATTCACTCTGAATATATCTGAGTTCTGCTCCGGGGTGGCCGATCAGTATCCGGATCAATTCCCCCGCTGTATAACCGGCAGCTCCGGCAATTCCTATTCTCATTGCAATTTATTTTCAGGGTTATAATCCATTTACTACATTGTATATCCGCAAAGGCATCGACAATATTTTAGTAAAGCCTTTCACATCGTCTGCTGTCCAGGCTTTATTCATTTCACCATACTCGGCAAATCCCGAATTCATGAGATCATGTTCCGACTCGATACCGATCAGATCGAAATGATAAGGCCGAAGGCGAATGAATACTTTGCCGCTTACTTTTTGCTGACTATTTTCTAAAAATCTTTCAATATCCCTCATCACAGGCTCTGAGTACATCGCTTCGTGGAGGAACATCCCGTACCAATTACCCAGTTGTTCTTTCCAATATTGTTGCCATTTCGTCAGTGTATGTTTTTCGAGCAATTCGTGTGCTTTAATGATCAGCATCGGAGCAGCAGCCTCAAACCCTACCCGTCCTTTAATCCCGACCAGGGTATCTCCCACATGGGTATCCCTACCGATCGCCCAGGCGGCACCGATCTCTTCTATTTTACGAATGGCAGCGATCCGGGAAATTTTCTCCCCGTTTACTCCTACGATCTCTCCCTGCCCGAATTCCAGCTCAAGTGATTCACAACCTTCTTTCACGAGAGGAGAAGGATAAGCCTTATCCGGTAAATTCGTATTGGAATGTAAAGTTTCTTTTCCCCCGACAGAAGTTCCCCATATACCTTTGTTTACCGAATATTCCATTTTCTTCCAATCGGAATGGACACCATGGGCTTTCAGGTACCCGATCTCCGTTTCCCGGGAAAGTCTCAGATCGCGTGTAGGAGTAATTACTTTCATCTCCGGGGCAAAAACAGCAAAACACAAATCGAAACGCACTTGATCGTTTCCTGCTCCTGTACTCCCGTGAGCGATATATTGTGCTCCCACTTTTTTTGCATAGTTCACGATAGCCAATGCCTGGAAAGTCCGTTCGGAGCTCACCGATACAGGGTAGGTTTTATTCCGCAAAACATTACCGAACACCATATAACGGATACACTTCTCATAATAATCCTCTGTCACATCCAGGTTAACATGTTCCTTCGCCCCCAATGCATAAGCTTTTTTTTCGACAGTTTTCAGCTCGGCTTCGGTAAATCCTCCGGTATTTGCCAAAGCGGTATATACTTCCAGGCTCAATTCTTCACTCAGGTATTTTACACAATAAGAGGTATCCAATCCTCCGCTATAGGCCAGTACTACTTTTTCTTTCATGGTTTTATCCTGACTATTAAATCACTTTTTTCAACAATTTTACAATCCTGTTGCTTTGTTTTTTCTCTTCCAGCTTTTTATCCGCTTCTCTTTTTGCAGCAACTTCGGGATCGTACACCATACCGGTACACAAGCATTTCGTCATATTCGTCCGGAGCAGGATATCATAATTGACACAGGATTTACATCCCGCCCAAAACTGTTCGTCGTCCGTCAGTTTAGCAAAGGTCACCGGTACATATCCCAATTCGGTATTGATACGCATCACTTGTTCACCGGTCGTCAAACCGAATAATTTTGCATGGGGGAACTTTTTTCTGGACAAATCGAAAGCAGCTTTTTTGATCCGCTTAGCGACTCCCATTCCCCGGTAAGACGGCTTTACAATCAATCCTGAATTAGCCACAAACTTTTCATGACCCCAGGATTCGATATAACAAAATCCTACAAACTCTTCCCGGTTTAGAGCAATAATCGCTTTTCCCTGATTGATTTTATCGGCGATGTATTCGTCGGTTCTTCGTGCAATACCCGTCCCCCGGGCTTTTGCAGCCTCATCAATGGTATCGTTTATTACTTTTACATACTTCAAATGCCCGACCGAAGCAACCATAACATCTATTTTCATCTCACCTGAAAATTTTAATGATTTATATTGATATTTCTAAATTGTGCCTGAACGAACCTCTTTATTCAAACAACAGGACAAAGATATGCATAAATATTTATTACAAACAAATATTTATGCAATTATTTCATCACCATCCCGGAAAAACACTTGAATATAATCGAATTATTATTTGAAATAAATGCATAATTATCCACAAATCAGATTTATACCTTCTTTTTTTTCTCGTCATTTGCCGAGAAGAAGAGCGATAAAAACTAACAATACCTAAAAATAAAAGAATTTTAACTTATAATTTGTTACGCAAACGTTCTCAATTTAGAAAAATTTTCATAGTTTTGCTCCGTAACCGTTAACAAAGGATTTATGGAAGGAAATACGATACTTAATCCCAATCCACTGGTGAAATTCTTGAATAAGCCTCAAAAAGAGTTCACCAAAGCGGATATTATCCGATATGTGACGAAAAACGATATTGAAATGATCAATTTTCGTTATGCCGGAGCAGACGGACGATTGAAAACACTGAACTTCATTATTAACAGCCTGGAACACCTGGATAGCATTCTGACCTATGGTGAACGGGTGGATGGATCCAGTTTATTTCCTTATATACAGGCCGGTTCAAGCGATTTATACGTGATACCCCGTTACCGGACTGCCTTTTTGAACCCTTTCAGTGATATTCCTGCACTAGACATTCTTTGCAGTTACTATACGAAAGACGGTAAACCTTTGGAGAGCGCTCCGGAGTATACCCTTCGCAAGGCCCACGAAGAGTTTAAGAAAGTTACCGGTATGGAATTTCAGGCTATGGGGGAACTGGAATATTATGTCATCAGCGAGAAAGAAGACTTATTCGAGACACCGGATCAGCGAGGATACCATGAATCTATGCCTTTCTGCAAATGGGCCAATCTCCGAAAGGAAGCAATGCGTGCCATCGCACAAGCGGGAGGACAAATCAAATACGGCCATTCTGAAGTCGGGAATTTCACGATCGGTAACTTGCAATACGAACAGAATGAGATCGAATTTTTGCCGGTCGATATAGAAGAAGCTGCCGACCAGTTGGTTATCGCCAAATGGATACTCCGGACACTTGCTTATCAATATGGGGTAGACCTGACCTTCGCACCCAAGATCACGACAGGAAAAGCCGGAAGCGGATTACATATCCATACCCGTCTGATGAAAGAAGGAAAAAACATGTATATCGAAAACGGTCAACTTACGGAAGCGGCCAAAAAAGCTATTGCCGGTATCTTGGAAATAGCTCCTTCTTTGACAGCTTTCGGTAATACAAATCCGACATCTTATTTTCGTCTGGTACCGCATCAGGAAGCTCCGACCAATATCTGCTGGGGCGACCGTAACCGTTCGGTGCTGGTACGTGTACCTCTGGGTTGGACACAGGGAGCCAATGAAATGATCACCGATGCTAATCCTCTTGAGCAAGCAGGCCATGCAGACCTGAGTACTAAACAAACCATAGAATTTCGTTGTCCGGACGGATCGGCCGATGTGTATTTGTTATTAGCCGGACTTGCAGTAGCCGCACGGCATGGTTTCGAGATGCCCGATGCCCTCCCATATGCAGAGGAACGGTATGTCAATGTCAACATTTTCGACGATGCCCATAAGCATATAGCAGAACGATTGAGCCATCTACCGACTTCTTGTGCAGAATCGGCCGAATGCCTCGCTAACCAAAGAGCCATATATGAAGCTCAGGGCGTTTTCAGTGCCAGCTTAATCGATGGAATGATCGACAAACTAAATTCATATCACGATAAAACCTTACGGCAAGACATCAGTAACCATCCTGAAAATATTCAGGCACTGGTGAAGAAATTTATCAATGCCGGATAAACTTATAACCAATTACTACTATCTATACCACAAACTTGAGAGACTGCCGGCAACGGCAGTTTTTTTTATTCTCACCGAACCCGGATCCGGATAAAAGCGTTAAACAGAGAAAAATTCAACGCTATGAAAATTTATAAACGACCGGGATTATTACTTTTAGTTTTCTATCTGACTATTTCTGCTGTCTGGGGGCAGAAAAATGTAAAAGGTTCGGGATATGTCCTGACACAACAGCGTGAAACAGCAGATTTCACCAGTATCGAAATTTCCCGGGGAATTGATGTCGCTATCGTCCGGGGAGAAATGGAACCGATCACCGTAGAGGCTGACGATAACCTGTTTTCTTATATTAAAACTACGGTCAAAAACAAGGTATTAAAAATTTATATTCCGGACAGCGTAAATATCGTCAAATACGCTTCGATGAATGTATTGATCAGTATGCCGACCCTCGGGAGTCTGAAAGCCTCCAACCATTCCAGAATAGATGCCTGGCCTCAAATCTGGAACCTCCGGACAATCCGTCTGGAAGCAACAACCGGAGGCCAGATCCGGATCAGACTAAAAGCCGAAGATATTCAGGCAGAGGCACGCACCTCCGGAATCCTGGAGATCAAAGGAGAAGCCCAAAACTTACAAGCCATTTTGAAAACAGCAGCCCGTCTGGAAGCCCGGGAATTGGAAACTCAAAATGCGGACATCCAATTATCCATCGGAGCCAAAGCCGAGATACAAGTAAACCAACGGTTGACCTATGATTTATACGGGCATTCCCGCTTGGTTATAAAAGGGAATCCACAAATCGAAAATTCACATAATTATTCAGGAAGCAGAATCATAAAAGAAAAATAGTTAACCTAGAAAGTTGTGTATTTTGCTTAAAAATTATTGTCTTTAAAAAAGTGAACCGGAAAAACATTGATAATCCGTTAAAGATAGTATATGTTTGCAAACAAAATACGGAGTCGCATGAGCAAACCTATCTTTCTCACTTTTATACTGACACTGATAATTTCATGTGCAACCCACACCCCTAACCCGTCTTCATGGCTAGACAAGCGATCTACACCGGTAACTCAGGATTCGATCTGCCGTCTCATCAGCTATTGTCAAACCCAAGCCAATATCGAAATACAACATGGAAATTATGCCGAAGCCCTTTATTGGAAAGACGAAACCCTCCGATTGAAAGACACCCTCCTTTCAGTCCGGAATTCATCCGGCATCTCCCATACCCCGATGATAAACTACTCGCAAATCCTGTTACTCATCATCATTTGCCTATTTACTTTTTCCCTTATCTCTCTTTTCCTTTACTTCCGCCACCGGAAATTGAAAGTCCAGTATGAAAAATTATCCGAAACAATCAAACACCGGGAATGGAGTTTTATGATGACAAAAGAATTCATCACCGAAAATCATATTGCCTATGATGAACTGGAACGCCTGCTAAATCGGGAAAAAAGCCTCCATCATTTATCTTCGGAAAGTTACAAAAGACTTTACGAAGCTTTAATCCAGCAAAAAGCAAATTCTTCCGGGCGACTAATCTACCGGTTGACGAATTTTGACGGTAACTTCAGTATCCGGTTTCAACGCATGTTTCCCGAATGTAATACAGACGAATTATTATTAGCCAGTATGATTCACCACCAGTGGAGGATGACAGACATGACCACCATTTTCCACGCAAGCCCCGAAGCCCTGCGAAAGAGAAAAAACCGACTGGCGCATAAAATCTCGACGAAACTTCAAAAAGAAATCGATCTGGATGAGTTTCTGAAAAATTTATAAACTGGATTTTCTAACCGATAAAAAGATTAAAATTGGGTAGACAAAAGCAAATTGAAATGGAGTGTCCACCCATTTTAAAAACATCAAACACATATTTATCAATTATTTAACTAAACATTATTTCTCTATTTGTCCACCACAATGTCCGAAACCGATATTCAAAAAAAAATAGATTTCACCTTACCTTTGTCAGGTTACAAACCATTCTACGGATACAACAAAAATTTAGTTATCAAACGATCATAATCATAGGATTTGTCGGTTGACCCTCCCAAGTCGTAAACCGACCAAAAAACGAACCTTTCGTTTTCTGCAGAGCATAAAATTACAGGGATATTCTCACCAAGCTTTTTTTTCTCTTTGTAATTATTTATTATGACTCTGCAGTTTTTATTTCTTTATATTAAATATTCATTGTTATCTTTGTGTTCAAACCTATAATTCATCACACATGAGAACTTTTATATTCACATTCATTTGTTTTCTGATCGTATCGATCGGCAAAGCAGAAGAAGCACGTTTAATCCGCTTTCCCCATATCAACGGTAAACAGATCGTTTTTTCGTATGCCGGCGATTTATACACGGTAAGCGATCAAGGAGGAACAGCCCGCAAATTAACTTCGGATATCGGATACGAAATGTTTCCACGTATTTCACCGGATGGAAAATACATTGCATTCACCGGGCAATACGACGGAAATACAGAAGTATTTGTGATCCCTTCGGCAGGTGGTATTCCCCGGCGTCTGACCTATACCGCAACCCTGAACCGGGATGATTTAGGCGACCGGATGGGCCCTAACAACATCGTCATCGGCTGGACCCCGGACAGCAAACATATCCTGTTCCGCACCCGGCAATTCACTTTCAACGACTTTACCGGACAATTAATGACTGTTCCCGCCGAGGGAGGAGAAGCTGTCGAAATCCCCCTCAAAAACGGAGGCTTCGCATCTTATTCCCCGGATGGGAAAAAACTGGCTTACAATTATGTATTCAGAGAATTCCGTACCTGGAAAAGATATCAGGGAGGTATGGCCGACGACATTCGGATTTATGATTTCGACACACACCAATCACAGAAAATAACAGACGAAATCCGCCAGGATATCATTCCCATGTGGTCCGCAGACGGGAATAAAATATACTTCATTTCCGACCGGGACGACATCATGAATCTCTATGTTTATAACTTATCGGATAAGACTACCCGCCAATTAACCTTCAACAAAGACTACGACATCAAATTCCCAGCCCTAGGAGGAGATCAGATCGTATATGAACAAGGCGGTATCCTCTATAAATTCGACACCCGGACCGAAAAGGCTTCCCCGATTCCTGTCGAGATCGATAACGACCAAAATTGGGCGCGACCGGAATGGAAGGATGTCAGCGGACAAATCAGCAGAATGGACGTTGCCCCTAACGGAGAACGGGTTGTCGTCGCCGCCCGGGGAGATATTTTCACCCTACCGGCAAAATCCGGTATTACCTATAATCTGACCAATTCCTCAAATGCCAACGACCGCAATCCGCAATGGTCGCCGGATGGAAAATGGATCGCCTATATCTCGGACAAAAACGGAGAATTCAATATCTGGCTGAGAGATGCTTTTACCGGAGAAGAAAAAATGCTGACGAAAGATTTGAAAACCTATATCTTCGATCTGAAATGGGCTCCCGATTCCCGCTCCATTCTTTGGAGTGAAAAAAAGAATACCCTTAATCTGACTCAGGTAAGCGATGGGAAAACCGAAGTTATCGCCAGTTCCGGTGTCGGACCGATCAACTCGTTCAACTGGTCACAAGATAGCCGGTATATCACCTACATCCAACCGGAAAAAGAGATGGATAATATCATCATTTATGACCGGAATAGCAAAGAAAAACATCAAATGACCGACGGTTGGTATAATGTCAGTTCACCGAATTTCAGTAAAGACGGTAAATACCTGGTTTTCGTATCTGCCCGTACCTTCAACCCGACCTACAGTAGTACGGAATGGAACCATGTGTACAACAATATGAATAAAATATACATTTTGCCTCTTACCCAAGATGCCACCATTCCCTTTGCTCCGGAAAACGACAATCCGAAAGCTCCCCAACAAACACCGACCACCAGGGAGACCAAGAAATCCGAAGCAACGAAAGAGCATCCGAAAAATGAATACGACTATACGAATATCGCCAACCGGATTATCGAACTACCAGTCTCAGCAGGAAATTACCACGATCTGCATATGATCGGTAATCAGGTTTATTTCAACCGTTATGGTAATACCAGTATATATAACCTGAAAGACCGGAAGGAAACAGATCTGAATAGCCGGATCATTTTCGGTCCGGGTTATGAAAAAGCAATTGCACAATCAGGCAGGGCTTTTCAGGTCATCGACATCCCTAATGCCCCGGTAAGTGTAAATCACCCGATTTCTACTTCGGACCTGAAAAAATACATCGACTATCATCAGGAATGGATGCAAATCTACAATGAAAGTTGGCGGCAAATGCGAGATTTCTTCTACGCTAAAAATATGCATGGAGTAGATTGGCAAGGAGTGTATGAAAAATACAAAGTCCTGATTCCTCATGTCAATCACCGGACAGACCTCACTTATGTCATCGGAGAAATGATCGGAGAACTGAGTGTCGGCCATGCTTATTCTGCCAACGGTGAACATCCGACACCCGCAAGAATCCCGATGGGCTTGTTAGGCGCCCGTTTCAAAAAAGATCCTTCGGGTTATTTTAAAGTGACCAAAATCATAGAAGGAGCCAACTGGAACGAAGCGACTCGTTCGCCCCTGACTATGCCCGGCGTGGAGGTAAAAGAAGGTCATTATATTTTGGCCATCAACGGCAAATCGCTGAAAGAAACCGAGAATCTCTTTAGCGAACTGATCGGCAAAGCTGGCAAAACGGTAGAACTCACAGTGAATACCCGGCCTGAAACAGCAGGAGCCCGCCAGGTATTAGTAACCCCACTCAGCGACGAATCGCAACTTTATTATTACAATTGGGTACAAAATAACATCAGGAAAGTGAGTGAAGCCACCAACGGAGAAGTAGGTTACATCCATATTCCGGACATGGGTGTCGACGGGCTGAACGAATTCGTCAAGCATTATTACCCGCAATTGGGTAAAAAAGCCCTGATCATCGACGATCGGGGCAATGGCGGCGGAAATGTATCTCCGATGATTACCGAGCGCCTGATGCGTACCCCTCATTTTTATACGATGCATACCAACCAGACTTCGGGTTCGGTAAGTCCGGTAGGCACTTTCCTCGGACCGAAAGTGTTATTGGTAAACGAATACTCGGCATCCGACGGAGACCTGTTCCCCTATCGTTTTAAATTCAATAAACTGGGTACGGTCATCGGCCACCGGACATGGGGAGGAGTAGTCGGTTACAGCGGCACCATTCCGGTAGTCGACGGAGGTTCTATCGTCACCCCCTCCTATGCTCCTTTTGCAGCTGACGGTAGCGGCTTTATCATCGAAGGTCACGGGGTAGATCCGGATATTCTGTTGGAAAACGATCCTTACCTGGAGTTCAACGGCGAAGACCAACAATTGAATAAAGCCATCGAAGTGATCCTGGAAAAACTGAAAACCGAAAAGAAAGAAGTCCCGGCAATACCGGAATTTCCCGTAAAATAAAACATCGGATTTCAAATTAAAATATCTCCTGCAGATGTTCTATTTATCCCCCTCAAATACAGAACTCTGCAGGAGATTTTTGTACCTATTCGTCTCCGGTGTTATCATTGCATGGCAAGCTAAACCGGAGCTGAAAACCATAAATTTCAATGAAAGAAGGTTTCCTGATCTCTTATATTAGAATCAGATTTAAAATCAATTTCTTACAGAAAACTATTCCGATCAAGTAATTCAGCTATCCATACATCCGGTTAGGTTTAGAGTACCCCCTTCATAAATAATTGCTAATTTTGAGCCGACAGAACTTATTGACATGTCCCAGGACATCGAAATTCTCCAGTTTCTTTTTGCCGTCAAAACTTATTTTTAATCGTTTTTTCACCCACAGCTTCAGGTAAGAGCCTGAGGAAGACAGTTCTTTGCCATATAGTAAATAAGTCAACTGCCCTTTACTGAAGCGCGTGGGCAGTTCCAACCAGTAATCGCCAAACGTCAGTTTCGGCACACGGAACGAAAGCTTTGTTTTTCATCAATATCGACCTGATAAGTCGGAAGTCTTTCTTCTAATTCATATTTTAGCATTAAGTCCGGGTATGCGGACTTATAACCATATAAAACAGCAGCTTCATCATCTACATAAAAAATATCGGGACTTAAATCATTGAATTTATATTTAATAACAGGATTTCCATCATAATCAAAAGACTCCAGAATATCACTATTTTCTTTGGCATCTTTATTTCTGCATCCCCGGTATAGAGCATAGAATCTTTTCTTTCCGGCAACTATATCTACATAATGATATTCATTTTCTGTAAAATCGTCTGTTAATTTTTGAGGGCGGTAATCCCCGATCAATCGCTTTTTCAGTTTCAAAGTACTGACATCATAAATATCGATCTGCTTTTTATAATGATAAGCGACAATAATCACCGAATCATTGGCAGCCATCACCCCATCTCCATCGGACAAATAGGAATTTACCCTATTTTTAGATCCAATTTTCAATTCCCCCATATTTTTCCCATTTTTCAAATCGTATAATTTTACCAAAGGCTGTGTAGGCATTAAACTATATACACATATAGAATCCCGGATCAAATGCATAAAATTAAAAGTTTCGTATTTATCCAAATGATAATCTTGCTTTACAGTAATATGTGCATTAGAATCTACTGAAAAACAACGAATCAATCTAACGCCGGAATATCCCCATATATAAACATCATTTCCCGGAGCTTCAACAAACATAGGCAAGATAAACTCACCGGGACCTTTTCCTTTTATCCCAAAACTTTTACAGTACTGCAAATCAGGTAAAGCATACAAATAAACCATAGAATCCGATCGGGTACTGATCATGAACAAATAATCCCCTTTCTTTATCATAAAATCGGCCAAAAGAATCTCGTCGATCTTAACCGATATCATTTCTAAATTCTTCTCATTTGTAAAAGAATAAAACTCTTTATGCGTACAAGCTATGGCCAGCACCACACCCAAAAACAGACAAAACAGATTTCTCATAGAGATACAAATAAATGAGGGGGTGATCAAAAAAATTTGACACCCCTTAAAATCAACGAGGACAATAATCTTTATCAGCAACCTCCCGGGCCAATACAGCATCACAACTTCCACAATAAGTGTAATGAGCAGGCCTACCAGCCCCATTCATCGAAACAGTCCTCCAACAAGTGATCCCACTTCCAGATTCCCCACGAGCTAATGCCTCCATATTAGCAAAAGCTAAAAAGTCAGCAGTATGCTCATTCACACTCCAATTACTTCCAATAATACCAATTCCCATAATTAACACTGAAACACAAAAAACATTAGTCTTCTTTTCATTTAATAAAATTTATAATTAATAAAACAAAGATAATAAATTCAAAAAGAAAATCAAATCAAAATTTTCATAAGTAGTCTTCGAATTTATCTTCAGTCCAACTTTCCAATCGCTTTCAGGTATTGGGATACACTCAGGTGTAACAAGGCTTTCGCATCGATCCACTGGCTCCAGGTTTCTTGCCACTGTGCCTGTGCTTCCAGCAAGGCAGTGAGGTTTTCCATACCCACCTGATACTGGTCATTGCTGATTTTCAGGTTTTCCTTTGCCTGCGACAGGGCATTCCGGGCCATCTCTACCCGTTTTTGGGCATCTGTAACAGAAAACCGGGCGGAAGTAATTTGCAGACGCATCAAATCCGTTGTTTTTTCAAGATTCAGACGGCTGATTTCTTCCTCCATCCGGGCGGATCTTACTTTATTTTTCCCTTCTCCCCAATGGAATACGGGAATTTTCACTGCTGCCATAGCCGAGAAAGTAGCACTTGCCTCATCATCTCCATTCAATTGCAATCCTCCTCCATAGCCATAACCGGCGGTCACTCCGATCTGAGGTAAAAAATCAGCCCGTGTCAAATCGACTTGTTTTTTCCTGAGGTCTACTTCCTGAGCCAACATCGTATAATCGGGGCGCTGTTCCACTGAAGTATCCAAAGCCCAGATGCGAGGATCTATCTTATCTGTCAAAGAATCTTGCAGGTGTAATTCCGTTTGCAGATTGAGGCCGACCAACCGGCATAGATTCATGCTCGCCAACACCTGTCCGTTCTGTGCTTTCTGCAACATCAAGCCAGCCTCATTGTAGCGGACCTGGGCTTTCAGTACATCGTTGGGTGTAGCCATTCCGACCACCTGAGCATCCCGCAGGTTTTGCAGGAGTTCTTTCACGACCTGTCTGTACTTCTCGGCAGCGGACACCTGCTCGCCGACTCTCAACAGTTGCCAATAAGCTTCGTCTGTCGCTACCACGATTTCAGAACGGCTCAACCGGATATTCTCGACAGCGATGTCCTCTCCCAATTGTGCCATCCGATGTGCAGCCCGGACTTTACCTCCCAGATAGACCGGTTGTTCGAGCTGAGCCCCAGCCATATAAACCCCTCTCAACTTCAATTGTAAACGGATATCCGGTAAAAAAGCATATTCATTGAAAACCGGATTGCCATCACTTCCAATCACCGGTTTCTGGGTTGCGGGATCGATCATTACATTCGGTTCCAATTGCCCATTCTCTCCCGGTTTATAAGTGGGAAGATATCCTCCTTTCAATTTATAATTATATTTTTTCTGATTATAAAATCCGACTCCGACAGCAGACAATTTAGGCAAATAATCCGCCCGGTAGGATTTGGTATCGAACATAGCCTTCCGGTGTTGCCGGTCGGCGATTTCCATCTCCTTACTATTGCGAATAGCCATTTCCCGGCATAACTGTAAATCCAGCTCCACCTGAGCCGATAAAACTCCAGGAAAAAAGATCAAAATCATTAAAAGTGCCTTCATATTACCTCCAATTGATTCGT
This sequence comes from Odoribacter sp. N54.MGS-14, assembly GCF_000980295.1. Taxonomy (NCBI): domain Bacteria; kingdom Pseudomonadati; phylum Bacteroidota; class Bacteroidia; order Bacteroidales; family Odoribacteraceae; genus Odoribacter; species Odoribacter sp. N54.MGS-14. The sequence continues at coordinate 18,932 of NZ_LARL01000031.1, forward strand.
ATTTGTTGTTGTTGCTGTTGTTGCTGTTGTTCTTCTTCTCCGTGTTTAGCAGGACGGATACGGAAAAATAAAGAATATAATATCGGTAAAATCACCAGAGTAATGATTGTTCCGATAAACAGTCCTCCCATAATCGTAACCGCCAAAGCCCCGAACATATCGTCGTTCACCAAAGGGATCATTCCCAAAATAGTCGTCATCGCCGCCAGGAATACCGGACGTAAACGGGAGGTAGAAGCATCTACCAAAGCCAGAAAAGGATCTTTCCCGGAACGGATTTGAATATCGACTTCATCTACCAAAACTACCCCATTCTTAATCATCATGCCGACCAATCCCAAGGCCCCGACAATCGCCACAAAACCAAATTCTTTACCGGCGATCAGCATTCCGGCCACCACTCCCGTAATGGCCAACGGTAAACACAACAAGATCATCAGTGGCTTACGGAAATCTTTAAACAGAGCGATCAATATAGCCAATATGAGCACGATAGCGATCGGTACATTTTTAAACAAATAAAACTGTGACTGCGTACTTGCCAGGTATTCGCCTTGCCAGGCTGTAGTATAACCAGGAGGAATATCCAATGCCTCGATTTTCGGAAGCAAGCTATTTCTGGCTGCGGTAGTCGTATATCCGGGAGCGTTATTACATTGTACAGCAATAGAACGCTGTCCGTTATAACGACGTACGACCGGTACTTCCCAGCCGACTTCCACTCCACTACTAGCCTGGTTGAGCGGTACTGAACCGATCAATCGTTTTAATACATCATCGGTACCGATCATTCCGGTCATCAACTCTTTCACTGTACCGAGGCCTATTCCATTCGTCGAAGGAACCATACTCCAAACCGGGACATTACCGATCTGCCCGGGTCGTTGTCCCTGATCGTTCACACTTTTCAGATAGATCGGTAAAGGATGTTCGCCCTCATAATAAGAACCGATCGGCAAGCCGTCGGTAGCAGCCAGTACGGCCAACCCGACATCTTCCCGGCTCAGGTTTACATCCCGGGCTGTCTGCTGTTGATAATCCACCCGCATCGCCGGAGTCTCCGGGCCCCAATTATTGGTTACCAGCATTACCGATGAATCTGCCCGCATGATCCCTTCAACCTGTGCACAGAGTGATTTTAATACTGCCGGATCGGGACCTGAAATCATAAACTGAATCGGGAAATCCATATACATTAGGTTGTACTGTTTCATCCGCACATATGCCTGCGGATAATGAGAAGAAAGATAAGCCTGCAATTCATTCAAATGTTCCTTCAGAGCCGCCGGCGAAGTAAAATCAACGATCAGTTCCCCATAACTTAAAGCGGGCTCGGCCACCGTACGGACCAGATTATAACGCGAGGGAGTTCCACCCAAACTTGTGGTTACGGCGGTGATTTCAGGCCGACTCATCAAATATTTTTCCATACTGGCCAAATCTTTTTCGACAGTCTCAGGATTGGTACCGAAAGGCATTTTATATTCGATATACAATTGATTATAACTCAAGTCGGGAAAAAATCCCTGTTTTATAAACCGATAACCGTAAACACTAAAAACCAGTAAAATCACAGTAGCTACAATCCAGATCCAACGATAGTGGATGGCAAAACGGAGAAGTCGCTGATATTGCCGGTAAATTCTGCCATTGAACGGATTATCGGGTTCTCCCGGTTCGACCACTTTGGGTTTAAAAGCCCGGTCGGCCTGGATCGGAACATAAGCCAGCGCCAATATCCAGCTCAGCCATAGCGATACAGCCAATACGATAAAAAGGTCACGGACATATTCGCCGGTTGTATCGGGCGACATATAGATCGGTAAAAAAGTCAGGATACCGATCGTAGTAGCCCCCAACAATGCCCAAGCCGTTTTCTTCGTGATATTGACCAAAGCATCCGGCTTGGGAATCCCCCGTTTCATATCCACCATAATCCCGTCGGTAATAACGATGGCATTATCGACCAGCATTCCCATAGCTACAATAAACGATGCCAGGGATACCCTTTGTAAAGTGCCGTGCATCATATGTAAAATCACAAAAGAACCCAAAACAACTACCACCAATCCGATCCCGATTATATAACCACTACGGAATCCCATGGCTAACATCACCACGATGATCACAATCAATACAGATTCGATCAGGTTGACCATAAATACACTGATCGCATCTTTTACCCGGGTAGGCTGAAAAAATACTTTCTCGAAATTTATACCGGCAGGAATGATATTTTGCTTCAGTTCGTCCAATTTTTGATCGATTACTTTTCCCAACTGGATGATATTTCCCCCTTTTTGCATCGCTATCGATATAGCGATAGCCGGCAGCGTATCATATTTCAATCCCTCTTGCTGAGGCTGAACGTACCCTTTGGTAATATCGGCCACGTCTCCCAAACGGATATCGTCTTCTTCGTGTCCCCGGATCAGGAGATTACGGATATCTTCAATTCCATTGAAATCGCCGTCTATTCCTACGCGTACTCTTTTTTCCCCACTGTTATAGTAACCGGAATAGACCGTTGCATTTTGTCCGCGGAGGGTGAGGATGATCTCGGCAGGATGAACCCCCAAATTGGCCATTTTCGATTCCTGAATATCGATATCAATACAGGCCGGCCGTTCTCCATATATGTCGACACTGCTCACCCCGTCGATATCCAGCACAGTACGTCTTACCAACTGGGCATAGTCCATCATTTTCTGATAATCGAAGCCATCCGATGTCATTGCATAAAACATCCCGTATACATCGCCGAAATCGTCCATGACCATCGAAGGCTGGGCACCGGCCGGTAACTGAGCTTGTACGTTTGCCACTTTACGGCGCAGGATATCCCAATTCTGCTGTAATTCTGCTAATGGTACCGTACTGCTCAATTCGACCAGAATAAGTGAGATATCGTCCATAGAACGCGATTCTACATGATCCAGGTCTCCCATAGAACGGATCGATTTCTCGAGTACATCGGTCACCTCCAATTCCACCTGCCAGGCAGATGCACCGGGGAAAGTAGTTACGACCATAGCTTGTTTCACCGTAATGGCCGGGTCTTCTAATTTACTCATGGTAAAGAAGGAATAAATTCCTCCGACTACCAATACAAAAACAAAAAAATAAACCAGCGCCTTATTTTTTAAAGCATATTCTGTAAAGTTCATAATTTAAGATTTTCCTATTTAGTCCTATACCGGTCTGAAAGCCCGACATTCCTATTTACATTACAACAGCCCTCCAACATTCGAAGCCGGGACGGGAGGTAAAAGTTTTACTTTCTGCCCTTCCTTCAAATCATTGACACCGGCAGAAATCACCGTTTGCCCTTTCCTCAAAGCAGATCTCACAATTGCTTCTCCATCTTTTGTCAGGCGTTCTACGGCGACACTCACCGGTTCGATCGTTTCGTCCTGCTCATTATACAACCAGACAAACGACTGTCCGTCTTTCATAAACAAGGCCGAGACAGGAACAATACTCATCGCTTCTGAAGAGGGCTTAAATCCGATTGTAACGGAGACACTCATACCTGGCGCCAGAACCGGATTCCGTTTTAAACGGAAACGAGCTGTAAACAACTGGTTGTAATTTGCCCCCTGAGTGATGTCGAGCAGTTCCAAAGGCAGAATCGAATCGGGACAAACATCGGCATTCGCGTGGAAAGTCATAAAATCTTCACGCCGGATAAAATCTCCGGAAGGGATATTGACGTCCACTTCAAAATAATCGTTATCGATCATCGATACCACCGGAGTACCCTGATTCACAATCTCAGGAGCGTTGAAGTACTTATTTTGTACATAACCATCGAAGGGAGCTTTCAAACGGGTATCGTTCAATGCATTCCGGTGTGCATTATATAAAGCGGTCACCCTTTTACGTGCAGCGACAGCTTTATCGTACTCATTCACCGAAACACTTCCACGGCGATACAACTCTATAATCCGGTCTGCTTCGCCTTTCACCTGGGTATATTCGGCCTGAGTAGCATTAAATTGAATCTGATAATCCCGGGGATCCAATTCGGCCAATAATTGTCCTTTTTTCACATATTGTCCTTCGTTTACATAAATTTTACGGATAGGTCCGGCTACCCGGAAGGCCAGTTTCACATTCGATGCAGCCTGAATTTTTCCAGGATAAGTGACAGAAGTCATCCCATCATGTCCATTCACGGGAGCTGTCTTTACTAATTGCGGAATATCTACCTGAACCTGCTTATTCCGACAAGATCCTAAAATCCCTATCGATGCTGCTATGCAACCCCATACCAGCCATTTCATCTTCAAAATTCTATTCCTACTTTTTCTCATCGTATCTGACATTTATTTATTATATACTGAATATTAAAGTCTTAATATATACTTACGACATCGAATATATGTTTCACGAAGTAGGTGGAATTTGAAAACTAATTTTATTTCTTTCCCATCGGTAAGTTAAAAAAACAAAAACTGTTCAAATCTCTTAATTTTCAGATCTCATTTTTCACAAAAGTTTCTCATAACTGGCCAACTTTCGTATATTTGTGAACTAAAAGAGAAAAAAAGCATTAACAGTATCTCATACTGATCTAAACAACTATGCCCGAAAAAAAGAAACAGGAACTGAAGGACAGAGCTCCTATAGTTGCTGCTTATCTGCGGGTGAGCACAGATAAGCAAACCATTCTGAATCAGAAAAGCGAGGTAATTAATTTCTGCCATCGGCAAGAACTGAAAATTACCATGTGGTGTACAGAAACCGTGAGTGGAACAAAAAAAGAAAGTGAGAGAGAATTAGGAACACTGCTCAAAAAACTGCAAAAAGGTGATGTCTTGATAATTACCGAAGTTTCCCGGCTAAGCCGGAAAATGATGAATATCATGAACATTATTCATCAATCGATTGAAAAAGGGATCACCATTCACAGTATTAAGGAAGGATATAAATTCGATTCTTCTATCAACAGTCAGGTACTCGCTTTCGCTTTTGGTCTATGTGCTGAAATCGAACGTACGTTGATTTCTCAGCGTACACGCGAAGCTCTGGCACGCCGCAGAGCCCAAGGAATAAAGTTAGGACGTCCCAAAGGCAGTCTGCGGGCCGGTAAGTTATTCGAACATGAACAAGAAATCAAAGATTTAAGGACCGAAGGTTTCTCGTTTCAGAAAATTGCAATGCGCTATAAAGTCTCTCCGGAAACGGTACGGCTGTTTTACCTGCGTACGTTATTGAAAAAACCGAAAAAAACACCGGAAGAAGAAATCCAGGAGCAAAATCCTATAGAAAAACCGGAGACTTAGTCACTAAGTCTTCCGGTAGATTTCAAATAATAGGTTTCATTCACACGAAGTTCAGCCTTAGCCTCTATCCAATCACTCCAAGCCTTCTGCCATTGTGCCTGTGCTTCCATGTAATTGGTAAGGGTCTCCATTCCTACTTCAAAACGATTCTTACTCACCTGCAGGTTTTCTTCGGCCTGAGAAAGTGACCGTCGTGTGAGCCGAACCCGGGTAGCAGCATCTTCGACATTATAGCGGGCCCGGGCCACTTCGAGCTGCATCATCTGCTCGGTTTCTTCTTTTTTCAAACGCACCATCTCTTCTTCGGCTTTCATGGCTTTGACTTTATTACGTCCTTCTCCCCAATGATAAATAGGTATTTTCAACGAAGCCAAAGCTGCAAAAGAAGCGATACCGTCCGATTTGCCGTTTAACGTAATCCCGTCACTATATCCATACGAAGCAGAGACTCCCAATTGAGGCAAGAAATCCGAACGCGTCAAGGCTACTTCTTTTTCTTTCAGTTCGATTTGCCGTTCCAACATATTGTATTCGGGACGGCCGGTGATATTATCCCCTTCTTCCCACAGGCCGGAAACGATACCTTCTCCGAGGCTATCCCTGACCGTCAGCTCACTCATCAGATCAACCCCGACAATCCGGCAAAGATTCATTCCCGACAAAGCCAGACCGTTCTGTGCCTTTTGTACCATCAATTCCGCCTCATTTTGTTTAACCTGCGCTTTCAGCAGATCGTTCTGTGCGGTCATCCCCGTCCGATAAGCATCTTCCAGATTACGCACCAATTCTTTCACAACTTCGAGGTATTTTCCGGCAGCTTTGACCTGTTCACAGACTTTCAGATATTGCCAATAAGCCGCATCTGCTTCGGCAAGTACTTCCGCCTGATTATATTTCACATTCAGGTCTGCAATTTCTTTACCTATCGAAGCCATGCGAAAAGCAGAACGCACTTTCCCCCCCATATAAAGAGGCTGTTCCAACATCACTCCTACCGTGTAAGCATTTTCAATACCCAAAGCCAGGTCGATATCCGGCATAAATGCATATTGTTTGAACAGGGGTATCCCATCGGCTCCCAATACAGGTTTGCCTTCGGGCATATACAAACTATTCAGCGGCACTGCCTGTCCGACATCGTTTACATCGTATACCGGCAGATATCCCCCGTCGATATCGAATTTCATCTTCTTGTGTACATAGGCATATAAACCTGTAGCCGAAAGTTTAGGTAGAAAATTAGCCCGGTAAGCTTTTTTGTCAAAACCGGCTTTTTGACCTTGTTGTTCTGCCGATTGCAATTTTTTACTATTTTCTACCGCCATTTTCCGGCATTTCTGTAAATCGAGCTCGACTATCTGAGCCGGACAAACTCCGGAAAAGAATAAAACTGTCAGGATTAATAGCGTTGTTTTCATCATTCGTCGATCATTCATTAGCCAATTGTTCATTATCGCTTTTATGCAAAGCTCCGACCTTATCTTCTTTTTCGATGGGAAAGAATAAAGCATACAATACAGGTATAAACACCAAAGTGATCACCGTACCTACCAGCAATCCGCCCATTATAGTGACGGCCAGAGAACCGAACAAGTCGTCGCCCAGCAAAGGAATCATCCCCAGGATAGTCGTTAAAGAAGCCATCATTACCGGCCGGAAACGCGAAGACGACGAATCCAGTAAAGCCACTAACCTCCCTTTGCCGGAAGCAATCTGCAAAGTGATCTCATCCAGCAATACCACTCCATTTTTAATCATCATACCTATCAATCCCAAGGCCCCCACAATAGCGACAAAACCGAAATCTTTTCCACTGATCAGCATCCCGAAGACAATGCCGATAGCTGCCAGCGGCAAACAAAGGAAAATAATCGTAGGTTTACGGAAATCTTTAAACAGCATGATCAAAATAACAATTATCATAACAATAGCCCAGGGCACATTTTTAAAAAGATACCGCATGGCTTCGCTACTCGCTTTGTGTTCGCCCAGCCATTGTTTCGTATATCCCTCAGGCAAGGTGATCGTATCGACGAGCGGGATCAACTTGCCCCGTACACTCTCGGCGGTATATCCCTGCGCATTGTTACAACGTGCTTTTATGGCCCGTTGTCCATTATACCTCCAAACGACAGGATCTTCCCACTCGATTTTCACTCCCCGGGTAGCCTGTGACAACGGAGTAGAACCGACCACTTCCGACAAAAGGTCTTCTTTCTTGACAGTTCCCATCAAAAGCCCTTTTATCGTCTCGCCATCCAAACCGGTAAGCGAAGGCAGGACGCTCCAAACCGGAATATTTTCCAGCGCAGCAGTTTCTTCTCCTTCATTATCTACGCTTTTGATATAAATAGGCATAGCTGTGGTTCCTTCGTAGTAAGAGCCTACAGGTAATCCATCGGTAGCCGAGAGCAGAGATAAGCCGACATCCGTACGGGATAAACCGGCTTGCCGGGCGATCGGCTGGTAATAATCGACCATCAATACCGGCGCTTCGGGCTCCCAGTTATTCGTTACCAAAGTAGCCGTCGGTTCATCGTTCATGATCTGTTCAGCCTGAGCCGACAAGCTCTTCAATACAGCCGGATCGGGTCCGCAAAACATCAACTCGACCGGGAAATCCTCATACATCAGATTATAACGCTTGATCCGCACATAAGCATCCGGATAATGTTCTGTGAGATATTGCTGTAGCCCGGGAATCGAACTTTTCAGGGCATCGGCATCCGTATAGTCGACGATCAATTCACCGTACGACATCGCCGGCAAAGCAATCGAGCGGACCAGATTGTAGCGCGAAGGCGTACCGCCGAAACTCGAAGTCACATGTGTAATATCCGGGCGGGAAAGTAAATAAGCCTCGATTTCTGCAATATCTCCCTGGACGGCTTCCAAAGTCCCCCCTTCAGGCACTTTATATTCGATATACAACTGGGTGTAACTCAAATCCGGGAAAAATCCCTGCGGAATATATTGGAAACACCAGGCACTCAAAGCCAATAAGATGACAACCGCTCCTACAGCAAATTTCTTATGATAGAGCATATAGGTCAGGAATTTCCTGAACCACCGATACATCCCGCTATCGTATAATTGTTCCTCACTCAAATGCTCATTTTTCACTTTTAAGGAATAATCGGCATGGATCGGAATCTGTGTCAGAGCCAAAATCCAGCTCAATAATAACGACACCGCCAGAACGATAAACAAATCCCGCACATATTCCCCCACCGTATCGGGCGACATAAAAATCGGGAAGAAAGCCAGTATGGCGATCAAAGTAGCTCCCAACAGGGGCATAGCTGTCTTTTTAGCAATATTGGTCAAAGCGGCAGGCTTAGGGATACCCCGTTTTAAATCCACCAGGATTCCGTCGACAATCACAATCGCATTATCCACCAGCATCCCCATCGCAACGATCAAAGCCGCCAGGGAAACCCGCTGTAAAGTTCCATCGAGTAAATATAGAATCACGAAAGCCCCCAAAACGATAATGACCAGACCGGTACCGATAATCACACCGCTCCGGAATCCCATCGTCAGCATCAATACCAGAATCACCACCAGCACCGACTCCACCAGATTGATCATAAAAGTACCGATAGCCTCCCTCACCCGATCGGGTTGGAAAAATACCTTTTGAAAATCGATGCCGACAGGTATACGGGAAGATTTCAATTGCTCTAAACGAGCATCCACCTTTTCGCCCAAAGTCACAATATTCCCTCCTTTTTCCATAGAGATCGATATCCCTAGTGCACGAACAGTATCATAACGCATCTCATTCCGGGAAGGATCCTGATATCCCCGTGTGACCGAAGCCACATCCCGCAATCGCAGCTGATCGTTTTCATGTCCCTGAATCAACAGGTTTTCGATATCACGGATCGATTCGTAACTATCGTCTACGCCTATCCTCAATCTACTCTTTCCCGTCTTGAAATATCCCGAATAAACCGTTTTATTCTGGTTGTTCAAGGTAGCTAAAATCTCGGCGGGATGTACACCCAGATTAGCCATTTTGTCCTGTATGATATCTATATTGATACAAGGTTTTCGGTCGCCATAAATATCCACCCGTCTCACTCCCGGTATATCCTGTAACTCACGCTTCACCAGATTGGCATACTCAACCATTTCTTCGTCGGCGATGCCATCGGTAGTCATGGCATAGAACATGCCGTATACATCCCCGAAATCATCTTTTACCACAGGAGTCACGCATCCGTCGGGCAGTTGTGAAGCTGCATTCGTCACCCGCCGCCGTAAGATATCCCACTTTTGTTCCAATTCGGCAGGGGGAACCGTACTCTCCAACTCGACCGTAATAATAGACAGATCAGCCATCGATTTCGACTCCACACTGGCAATATCTCCCATCGCCCGGATTTCTTTCTCGAGTACATCCGTTACTTCCAATTCCACTTTATGAGCCGAAGCTCCGGGATAGACAGTCACGACCAGAGCTTGTTTTACCTTGATCTCCGGATCTTCCAGTTTACTCATAGAGACAAACGAAAAGATTCCGCCAACAACAAGCACTGCAATCAGAAATTTGACCAGTGCCCTATTATTCAATGCATATTCAGCAAGATTCATTCCAATCAGAATTAATAAAAGACAACAGTTTCAGGCCGGATCGACCGTTTACAGCAAACCACCGATATTCGTATCGGCAACAGGCTTCAACCTCTCGACTTCCATACCCTCTTTCAGTTTATGTACACCGGCAGTGACTACGATTTCACCACTTTGCAGGCCTTCGTCCAAAACCACTCTGCCTTCTTTCAATATTTGCCGGATTTTAACCTGTCTTTGAGTCACTTTTTTATCCGCCGGCCGATACACCCATACCGACGATTTTTCCTTGTCCTGAAAAATAGCACTCAATGGAACCACTGTCAAATTGTCGCCTCCCGCTTCATAATCGATCGTTACATTCACACTCATACCTGCCGCCAAAGGAATAGCAGGATCAGGAGTCAACCGCAAACGCATCTGATAAAGCTGATTCAGATTAGCCTTTTTCGTCACATCGATCAATTCCAACGGAAAAACCCGATCCGGAAAGACATCGGCAACTGCCGTAAACCGGTTAAAAAGGTGACGACGGACATAATCGCTGGAAGGCACATCGATTTCTACCTCGAAATAACGGGTATCGATCATCGATATAACCGGCATTCCGGCAGCCACCGTTTCGTCGGTATCGAAATATTTCTTCTGGATATACCCATCGAAAGGAGCGACAAGCCGGGTATCTTTCAAAGCATTTTTATGCGCATTATATTTAGAGGTGATTTGCTGCAAACCATACACCGCTTTATCGTAATCATTTTCAGGTACACTTTTACGGTTATACAGTTCTATCACCCGTTCAGCCTCGGATTTAATCTGTTTGTATTCGGCTTCGGTAGCTTTATACTGCAATTCATAATCCCGCGGGTCGATCTCTGCAATCACTTCTCCTTTACGCACAAAACTACCCACCTGCACCGGAATCCGGATGATCGGTCCGGCTACCCGAAATGCCAGATCTACGTCGGCCGCAGCCTTAACACGCCCCGGATAGGTCACTTGTAATTCGTTCTCATAATTTTTTACTGTCTCGGTCTTCACCATCAAGACCTGCTTTTCATTGGTTTCCGACGAACGACAAGCAGAAAATCCAAGGATAATTCCCACCACAGGGAATAAATAATGTCTGATCATAGTACACACCTATTAATTATTCGTTTACGAACGTACTTTACGACTTTTAACAATTTCTCTATAATACAATAAACATGCCAAAATAAAATAAATAATCGCTAAAATCCAGAGATTTAGATACTCCGGCAACACCTCTCCAAGGGTAGCCCCCATATTGTTCATTTTTACGAACCCGTCGATTCCGTGAGTAGAAGGAAAAATTTTCGACAGGGCGATCCAATAACCGGCAATCCCCTCCTTCGGCCACGAAATACCCGAAATAAACATGAGCGGCACCGAGGTAAAGACAAACAATAAAAAAGGCTGTTCCCGCTCCCTACTAAAAAAAGAAGCTGTAATAGCAAAAAAGACACAAGCCAACAAAAAGGGGAACAGGAATAACATCAATTCCGATTTAGCGCCGATTTGAGTTAAACTAAAGATCCGGGGTACAATAAAGAACACCCAAAATCCCATCACAAAATAAACCGGCATATAAACACAGGCTTTACCGATGACAATGCACCAGGGTTTGCAGTAATGTTTATCGACGGGCACCAGGCTATGGCGTGGATTCCTGTCGCGGGCTGTTCCGGCAATCGTTCCCACTCCCAACAATAAAGATTGTTGGATCACCAGGATCAATACTGCCGGGATGATAAAAGAAGCAAAACCACTTTGAGGATTAAACATTTTGACTTCCGAAATCTCTACCGGCGAGGCGGTTATTTCTTGCTGAATGCGGGAAGCATAAGGTAGATTTTCTACCTGTATATCTTTCCCCAGGGTGATAGCCACATCGCTTGTCGCCTGAAGTAAGGCTTTATAATTGAGTAAAGCCCCCATATCGCAAAACAAAGCGACATGGGCCTGTTCTCCCCGATTTATATCTTTACTGAAATCCGCCGGAATCTCTAAAATACCGTATATTTCTTTCTGCCACATGAAAAGCTGCGCTTCTCCGAGATCGTTACAGTGGGCTACGACTTTCACATTCGGAGAAGCTTCCCACATCCGCAAAAATTCACGGCTTAAAGGAGACTTGGACTGATCGATGACAGCAACGGGTACCTGTCTTACAACCTCATTACTATAAATAAAAGTATAAATCAGGGGATAGCCTAAACACAGAAAAATAAAGAAAGTAAGTACTGCATGGTCCCGAAAAACCAGGTAAAACTCTCTCCGAAATATAAAATAGATATCTTTCATCATAACCTCCCATTAGGGTAAATAACGATTTTCCTGTAAATCCAATTTCAATTTAGGCAAAGTCAGTAAAGGCAACAGAACGAACAATACCAAAGCCAGATAAGGTTTCCAGGAGTAGGCCATAGGAATACCGTTCAAAGCCTGATCGACATAGAGCAGATAGTAATGCCTCATCGGAAATAAATCAGACATCAACTGCATCAGCTGAGGCATAGCCGGAACCGGGAAAGTAAAACCACTGACAGAGAATGACAAAACTCCCCAAAGCCCGCAAAGACTGAGGGCGATCCGATTGCGCCGTGCAATACCGGTAACAAAAATAGCAAACCCCTGAGCAGCCAGTACCAACAGCAACATAGCTAAAAACATGGGAAAAAATCCACTATTCAAAGGAAAATGTAAATAACCGTACAATATAGAAAGATACAGTAAGCCGGTAGTGACAAAGATCAGCGTTTGAGGCAATAGCTTTCCCAGCAAAGCCAATACAATGGAACCATTGCTTTGACGCAACCAATCGGCTGCCGTTTTTTCTTTAGTCTCCTGACTGATGCTATAAGTGGCGGTAAACATGGCAAACATAAAAACGAAAGCAGGCATTAAAATACTTGCCAGATAGATGGCATAGCTGATCCAGGGATTATTCAAGGGAAACGTATCCACTGTAATCGGTGACAGCCTGGCTTTCAATAGCGGTCCTCCCCCGCCTTTTGCCAACAATACGGTCTGTTGTACAGCCCCGTTTGCCAAAGCAGCCTGCAAGCGCATATTTTTATAGACCAATGAACCTGGTAGCAGATAAGTCTCATTTGTATAAAATGAAATTTCAGGTCTTTTACCGACAGACACCTCCTGTCTGAAATTCGCCGGTATATGGAAAATACCATAGATCCGGCTTGTTTGCATCGCTTCCCGGGCTTCTTTAAAGCTAGCCGTCCGCATCACTACTTCGGTTTGGGCCATCGCATCCAAAGAACGCACCAATTGCCGTGACAAGGATGTATTATCCTCATCCACCACGGCTATCGGCAATTTCATTGGTAACCCCTGTTTCAACAAATCGGCAAAAAAGATAAAGGTGAGTTCTATCAATTCAATTTATCCTCTTGTATCAGACAGCAGAACTCTTTAACTGCCCAATTTGTGAGTTTTAG
>NZ_LARL01000200.1:0-259 GCF_000980295.1 Odoribacter sp. N54.MGS-14
GAATGGGAGATCTCATCTTGGAGTAGGCTTCGCGCTTAGATGCTTTCAGCGCTTATCCCTTCCCTACTTAGCTACCCAGCTATGCTCCTGGCGGAACAACTGGTGCACCAGCGGTAGGTCCATCCCGGTCCTCTCGTACTAAGGACAGCTCTCCTCAGATCTCCAACGCCCACAACAGATAGGGACCGAACTGTCTCACGACGTTCTGAACCCAGCTCGCGTACCGCTTTAATGGGCGAACAGCCCAACCCTTGGGACC
>NZ_LARL01000141.1:0-1829 GCF_000980295.1 Odoribacter sp. N54.MGS-14
CGTATAGTTCATTGCGATGGATGGCGTTGACGCGTGCATAAGAAATAGCTATTCCTTGTTTTAACAATAAAATAGCTTCTGGTTGTTTGTTTTGCTGCATTAGTATACGTGCATATCCCAAATGGGCATAGACAATAGAGGAAGTTTGTGCCGCCTGTTTGTCCTTCATGGCTTTTTTGTAATATTCCAAGGCCTGGGCATATTCACCCATATCATATAATATATTGCCAAAGAGATTGTAGGTATGGGCTTGGTCGTAGAAATCATTTTCCAGCATCAATGTTTCGGCTTCATGTATATATTTCATTGCTTCCTCATTCTGTTTCATTAAAAAATACATATAGGCAGAATTTACTGCACCGGAATAAATGATGTATGGATTACGCATACTGTGTCCTAATTCATAACATTCTAATGCGTATTTGATACCGGCTGTATCTTTTTTGAGGTAATAGATGTTTGCTAAATTGCCTAAAAGCAAAGCGTATTGTTGTTGGAAATTATTTTGTTGTGCCAATTGGATACCTTTATAAAGCCATCGTATGGCACGGTAATAATCGGTTTCAATATTTGCAGAGTAGAGTCCGAGACTACCATAGACGGAACAAAGGGTGGAGTCATTATTCAGTTTGGTTGCTAGTTCAAGAGAAAGGTTCAAGTTTTTTTTGGCTATTTTTTCCCGTCCGCTCATCATTTGTGCTTGTGCTTGGTAGATATATGAATAGAGTTGGAGTAGAGGATTTTTAGTCTTGTCCGCTACGTTTTTCATAATCTCGGCGTAAGTGATGGTTTTGGAATAATCTCCTTTATTTAAATAGTATTGGCATAGAAACTTTAATGCATCCCCGTTATCAGGTTCTTTCCTAATGATCTCCAACTGTTTCTCAAGGATGACGGGGCGCTTTTGTGCATGTACACAAAAGGATATTCCCAAAAGTAACAGTAAGAAAAGACATTTTAGTTTCATATGCTTTTTTTCGGTTGAGAGTGCAAATATAATAAAACCTTTAATTTTTCTTGTTCAAAAGTCTTGCATATTTAAAATAAAGTCGTACCTTTGCAACGCTTTCAACAAAAAGCACTTCTGAAAGGAAGTTTTGGAGAGGTGGCAGAGTGGTCGATTGCGGCGGTCTTGAAAACCGTTGTACCGCGAGGTACCCGGGGTTCGAATCCCTGTCTCTCCGCTGGAAAGAATTGCAAAACAAAGAAAATCCCTGTAAATTAATACTTTACGGGGATTTTTTTGTTTTTGGTGCATGGCAAAAATAAGCATATCAAAGCATTCTTTCGGTGTACTATTCGGTGTACCTGGTCTTATGCTTACATATGTGATATCCTCATGCTCTCAAAAAAGATCAAGAACTTTTCAAAAAAGACGACGACGTTTTTAAAAAAGAACAGGAACTTTTTTAAAAACGTCTTGGTCTTTTTTATTGTTACCAATGCATCGTAAACCGTCATTCTGTGGAGGTACAGACCTTTCATGCGTACTTTTTGCGGGGAAAAAGCCTAAAACACCCTACTTTATATCAAGTCGAAACGATCTATAAGAAAATGGTATGTGGCTGAAAACAAGTAATTTATGTGGAAATATACTTCAAAACATTGTGAGAGTATGAGAGCATGAATGAGAGCAATTTTTTTTATCCTTACTACATAAACCGTTAATAATAAACCTGTTATATATGCAGTGAGGGCATGAGGGTATACATGGCTCGAACTTTTCTTTGGAATATGCAAAACGGCTATATTCCACGATATAGGAATATATGCCGTTTTGATAGAGGGGAAATTTTTTATGGTATATAATTCCAATAATCCATATTTGT
>NZ_LARL01000201.1:0-257 GCF_000980295.1 Odoribacter sp. N54.MGS-14
ACAAAAAAGCCAACTAATTCGCAACATTTTATGTATGAATTAGTTGGCTGATTTTATAGTATTTACTGAATGTCCCTGATTACACTTTTCGGGAAACTTAATGCAAACAGATACCAATCGTAATACTAAATTCATTTGGTATTTATTCGCATGATACCCCGGATTCATGCAGTTTAGGGGTATCTGTAATAGTCAAGACTTGTTCTGACAGCTTGTTTAGTATCGGACAAAAAAACTGTCAGCTGTTTGTTGCGAAG